>DATDER010000156.1:0-3032 GCA_036523095.1 Rubrivivax sp. | reverse complement strand
TTGTAGGCCAGGATGTCGCGGTCCTTGCAGGTGCCAGGTTCGCCTTCGTCGGAATTGCAGACGAGGTACTTCGGCCCCGGGAACTGGCGCGGCATGAAACTCCACTTCAGGCCGGTCGGGAAACCCGCGCCGCCGCGGCCGCGCAGTGCCGAGAGCTTGACGTCGGCGATGACCTGATCGGGTGTCATGCCCACGCCGCCGTCCAGGCCGAGGATCTTCTTCAGCGCCGAATAACCGCCGCGGGCGAGATAGTCCTGCAGGCGCCAGTTGTTGCCGTCGAGGCCGGCATAGATCTGCGCACCGACGTGGCGACCGTGGAAACAGGTCTCGTGACCCCGGGCCTGGAACTTCGACAGGTCAAGCATGGGGCGAGGCCTTCAGCGTGGCGACGAGTTCGTCGAGGCGATCGTTGCTCATGAAACTGAGCATCTGGCGATCGTTCACCAGCATCACCGGCGCATCGGCACAGGCACCGAGGCACTCGCTGGGCTGCACCGTGAACGTGCCGTCGTCGGTGGTGCCATAGGGCTCGACACCGAGTTTGTGGCACAGATGCTCCAGGGCGGTCTGGCCTTCGCGCAACTGGCACGGCAGGTTGGTGCAGACGTTGAGCTTGAACCGGCCCACCGGCTGCTGGTTGTACATGTTGTAGAACGTGGTGACCTCGTGCACCGCGATCGGTGGCATGCCCAGGTATTCGGCGATCAGCACTTCGGCTTCGCGCGACACGAATCCCTGCTCGTGCTGCACGATGCCCAGGCAGGCCATCACGGCCGAGGCCTTGTGTTCGGCAGGGTACTTGGCCACTTCCCTGTCGAAGCGCGCGCGGGTGGAATCGTTCAAGGTCATCGGTCTATCTCGCCGAACACGATGTCCATCGTGCCGATCACCGCCACGGCGTCGGCGATCATGTGGCCGCGTGCCATCTCGTCCAGCGCGGCCAGGTGCGGGAATCCGGGCGGGCGGATCTTCAGGCGATAAGGCTTGTTCGCGCCGTCGCTGATGAGGTAGATGCCGAACTCGCCCTTGGGATGTTCGACGGCGGCGTAGGCCTCGCCTTCGGGCACGTGGAAGCCCTCGGTGAAGAGCTTGAAGTGGTGGATCAGCTCTTCCATGCTCGACTTCATCTCGAGCCGCGACGGCGGCGCCACCTTGTGGTTGGCGGTGATCACCGGGCCCGGGTTGTCGCGCAGCCAGGCTGAACATTGCTGGATGATGCGGTTGGACTGGCGCATCTCGGCCATGCGCACCAGGTAGCGGTCGTAGGTGTCGCCGTTGGTGCCGATGGGGATGTCGAAATCCATGCGGTCATACACGTCGTATGGCTGCTTCTTGCGCAGATCCCAAGCAATCCCCGAGCCACGCAGCATCGGGCCCGTGAATCCGAGGTTCAGCGCGCGCTCCGGCGTCACGACGCCGATGCCCACGGTGCGCTGCTTCCAGATCCGGTTGTCGGTGAGTAGCGTTTCGTAGTCGTCGACGTTCTTCGGGAAGCGCTTGCAGAAGTCGTCGATGAAGTCGAGCAGCGAACCCTGGCGGTTGCCGTTGAGCGCGTCGATCGCCTTCTGGTTCTTGATCCGGCTTACCCGGTACTGCGGCATCGCATCGGGCAGGTCGCGGTAGACGCCGCCGGGGCGGAAGTACGCCGCGTGCATGCGTGCACCCGACACCGCCTCGTACATGTCGAACAGATCTTCGCGCTCGCGGAAGGCGTAGATCAGGATGTTCATCGCACCGCAGTCGATGCCGTGCGCGCCCAGCCACAGCAGGTGGTTCAGCAGGCGCGTGATCTCGCCGAACATCACGCGGATGTACTGCGCACGTTCGGGCACGTCGACGCCGAGCAGCTTCTCGATCGCGAGGCAGTAGGCGTGTTCGTTGGACATCATCGACACGTAGTCGAGGCGGTCCATGTAGGGCAGGCTCTGGATGTAGGTCTTGCTCTCGGCGAGCTTCTCGGTCGCGCGGTGCAGCAGCCCGATGTGCGGGTCGGCGCGCTGGATCACCTCGCCGTCGAGCTCGAGCACCAGGCGCAGCACACCGTGCGCGGCCGGGTGCTGCGGGCCGAAGTTGAGTGTGTAGTTCTTGATCTCAGCCATCAGTGAAGACCACCGTAGTTGTCCTCGCGCACGACCCGCGGCGTAATCTCGCGCGGCTCGATCGTCACCGGCTGGTAGATGACGCGTTTCTTCTCGGCGTCGTAGCGCATCTCGACGTGGCCCGTGGTCGGGAAGTCCTTGCGCATCGGATGGCCGATGAAGCCGTAGTCGGTGAGGATGCGACGCAGGTCGGTGTGGCCCTCGAAGACGATGCCGTACAGATCGAAGGCCTCGCGCTCGAACCAGTTGGCTGCAGCCCAGACCTCGGTGAGCGAAGCCACCGCCGGCAGGTCGTCGTCGCCGGCCGCGACCTTGAGGCGGACGCGCCAGTTGTGGCCGACGCTGAGCAGGTGCGACACCACCAGATACCGTGCGCCATCCCAGGGCGCGTCCTTGTAGGCTGAGTAGTCGACGCCGCAGAGGTCCATCAGCTGCTCGAACTTGAGCTGCGGGTCGTCGCGAAGCAGCAGCGCCACACGCAGGTAGTCGGCAGGCGCCACGGTGATGGTGATCTCACCGCGCTCGCGTTTGAACGACTGGATGGTCTCACCCAGCACCGTGCGCAGCGCGGCCTGGAGAGTGTCGAGTTTCTGGGTCATGTCGGTTGCAGGCGATCAGCGGGCGATCGTGTTCTCGCGCCGGATCTTGGCCTGCAACTGCAGGATGCCGTAGAGCAAAGCCTCGGCCGTGGGGGGGCAGCCGGGCACGTAGACGTCCACCGGCACGATGCGGTCGCAGCCGCGTACGACCGAGTAGCTGTAATGGTAGTAACCACCGCCATTGGCGCAGGAACCCATCGACATCACCCAGCGCGGCTCGGCCATCTGGTCGTAGACCTTGCGCAGCGCCGGGGCCATCTTGTTGCACAGCGTGCCGGCCACGATCATCAGGTCGCTCTGGCGCGGGCTGGGGCGGAAGAGCATGCCGAAGCGG
>DATDER010000155.1:0-20604 GCA_036523095.1 Rubrivivax sp. | reverse complement strand
TCGCTGACCGGGGCGTCGTTGCTGGCGCTGTCGCTGGCGATGCTGAACCACGCGCTGAAGCTGGGCCTGCTGTCGCGCCTGGCCGAACGTGTGACCTTCGTGCTGATCCCGCCGCTGGTGCTGATCTTCCTGGTGCTGGGCACCATCTTCCTGGGGATCGCCACGCCCACCGAAGGCGGCGCGATGGGCGCTCTCGGCGCCTTGATCATGGCCATCAGCCGCGGCAAGCTGAACGGCTCCTTGCTCGTACAGGCACTCGACAGCACGGCCAAGCTGTCGTGCTTCGTGCTCTTCATCCTCATCGGCTCCACCGTCTTCAGCTTCACCTTCAACGCGGCCGACGGCCACATCTGGGTCGAACACCTGTTCGACAACATGCCCGGCGGTGCGCTGGGCTTCCTGATCGTGGTGAACATCCTGGTCTTCATCCTGGGCTGCTTCATCGACTTCTTCGAGATCGCCTTCATCGTGATCCCGATCCTGGCGCCTGTGGCAGACAAGATCCTGCCCGAGTTGCTGCCGCCCGGCACCCCGCCCGAGATGACGTTGATCTGGTTCGGCGTCATCATTGCAATGAACCTGCAGACCTCGTTCCTGACACCACCATTCGGCTTCGCCCTGTTCTACCTCCGCAGCGTGGCGGCAAAGAAGGACTACAACGACATCGTCACCGGCGAGCGCATCCCGGCCGTGGCCACAAGCCAGATCTACAAGGGCTCGATCGCCTTCATCTGCGTGCAACTGGTGATGGTGTCGGCGCTGATCATCTTTCCGAACCTGGTGACGGGCGGGATCGAGAAGGGCGTCACCATCGACGCCGACAAGGCGCTCGAAATGATGCAGGACAAGGCCAACGCCGACCGCGCGGCACCCGGGCTGCCTGCAGACCCGAGCTCGACGCCGGCCTCGGCGGCGCCCGGGGCGGCGCCAGCCAACGAGGACGACCCTATGAAGGGACTGCTCGACTCGATGAAGAAGGACGAGGAGAAAAAGCCTTGACGCAGGCCGCTCCGGCAGAAACAAAAAACCCCGCCGAGGCGGGGTTTTTCTTGGACGCTGCGTGCAGCTTCAGAGCTTCTGCGCCTGCATGAAATCGTCGAAGCGGTTCTCCGTGAAGCGGAACCACAGGTTCTGGTCGCGGCGGAAGTTCGAGTAGTCCTCGTAGATCTTCTTCCACGCCGGGTTGCTGGCGCTGAGTTCGGCGTAGACCTCCATCGCCGCCTTGAAGGAAGCGTCCATCACGTCCTTCGGGAAGGCGTGCAGCTTCGCGCCCGCCGCCACCAGTTGCTTCAGCGCGCCCGGGTTGCGGCCGTCGTATTTGGCCTGCATATCCACGTGCGCCGTGGCCGCCGCATTCGCGACGATCGCCTTGTACTCGGGAGTCAGCGCGTCGTACGCCTTCTGGTTGACGTACAACGACAATTGCGGGCCACCTTCCCACCAGCCCGGGTAGTGGTAGTTCGGTGCCACCTTGTGCAGCCCGAGCTTGAAGTCATCGTAGGGGCCGACCCACTCGGCCGCGTCGATGGTGCCCTTTTCAAGCGCCTGGTAGATCTCGCCGCCGGGGATGTTCTGCGGGATCGAGCCGATACGCTCGAGCACCTTGCCGCCGAAGCCGCCGATGCGCATCTTCAGACCCTTCATGTCGGCGAGCGACTGGATCTGCTTGCGGTAGAAGCCGCCCATCTGCGCCCCGGTGTTGCCCATCGGGAAGTTGACGATGTTGCTTTTGGCGTAGAACTCGCGCGTCAGCGTCAGGCCGTTGCCTTCGTACATCCAAGCCGTCATCTGGCGGCTGTTGAGGCCGAAGGGGATGGCGCAGTCGAGCGCGTAGGTCGGATCCTTGCCGAAGAAGTAGTAGGGCGCCGTGTGGGCGGCTTCGACCGTGCCATTGCCCACGCCGTCGAGAACACCGAAAGCCGGCATCAACTCACCGCCCGCATGGGTGGTGATCTGGAACTTGCCGCCCGTCATGGCGCCGACCTGCTTCGCGAACTCATCGGCGGCACCGAAGATCGTGTCGAGCGCCTTGGGGAAGCTGGATGCCAGGCGCCAGCGGATGTTCGCCTGTGCATGCACGATCGCGGGTGCGACGCCCGCGGCGAGCACGCTCGCAATGCCTGCACCTTGAACGAAGGAACGACGTTCCATGAATATCTCCTGTGGTTAAACCGGTACGCACAACGAAAGAAAGCGGGCGATTCTAGGTTCCGCGGGAGCCCGATCCGCACGGGGTTTTTCCCCCGGCGGCCCGTGCTTCATGACTTAACGCCGCGGTGCAACGCCCTGTAGTCAGGGTTCCCCCTGAGAGCGAAGCTGGTGCATCACGCGCCGGCGATTTTCATGCGCTCCAGCAGCACCGAGCCGATGGTCTTGGAGCCGGTCGTGTAGACGTCGGCGCCCACCGCGACGATGCCCAGCAGCATCTCGCGCAGGTTGCCCGCGATCGTGATCTCTTCGACCGGGTGCACGATGCGCCCGCCCTCGACCCAGAAGCCGGCCGCGCCACGCGAATAGTCGCCCGTGACGTAGTTCACACCCTGGCCCATCAGCTCGGTGACGAAGAGGCCGCGCCCGAGCTTGCGCAGCATCGCCGGCAGGTCGTCGCCGGCCTTCGTGCGCCGACTTGTCAGCGCCAGGTTCTGCGAGCCGCCCGCGTTGCCCGTGGTGCGCATGCCGAGCTTGCGCGCCGAGTAGCTGGCCAGGAAGTATCCCTGCACGACCCCTGCCTGCACGACGCTGCGCGCCCGCGTGTGCACGCCCTCGTCGTCGAAGGGGGCGCTGCCCTTGCCTTTGCGCAGGTGCGGGTCTTCGGCCACGTCGACGTGCGAAGGCAGCACCGCGGTGCCCAGGCTGTCGTGCAGGAAGGTCGCCTTGCGGTAGAGCGCGCCGCCCGAAGTGCCTTGCACATAAGCGCCGAGCAGCCCGGTGGCGACACTGTTCTCGAACAGCACCGGCACTTCACAGGTCGCGACACGACGCGACTTCAGGCGCGACAGGGCACGCTCGGCGGCATAACGGCCCACGGCCTCGGGCGCCGCCATCTCGCTCGCGTCGCGCATCGAGCTGTACCAGGCGTCGCGCTGCATCTCCCGCCCCTTGCCGGCGATCGGCGCGACCGAGATCGAGTGGCGCGAACTCGCGTAGCCGCCGCGGAAGCCGCGGCTGTTGCCGGCCCAGAAGTGCGACTGCTGCGCCGACACGCCGGCCCCTTCGGAGTTGGTGATTCGCCGGTCGGTGTCGAAGGCCGCCTGCTCGCAACGGCGGGAGAGTTCGGCCGCGTGGGCCGCGTCGACGGCCCAGGGATGGAACAGGTCGAGGTCCCTGGCGGCCTCTGCCGGTGTGGCCAGGTCGGCTTCGTCCGGCAGCCCGGCCATCGGATCCGCCGCGGTGAAACGCGCGATGTCGTAGGCCGCGCGCACGGTCTGGCGCAGCGCCGCGGGAGAGAAGTCCGAGGTGCTTGCGTTGCCGCGCCGCTGGCCCAGGTAGACGCTCACACCCACCGACTTGTCGCGGTTGCGCTCGACGTTCTCGAGTTCGCCCTTGCGCACCGACACCGACAAGCCTGTGCCCTCGGACACCTCGGCACCGGCGTCGCTGGCACCGAGCTCGCGTGCCATCACCAGCACGTCTTCGACGAGCTGCTGGAACTGCGCCCGGCTGTAGGCAAAGCCGCGTTCGGCGGCGGGGGCGGTCTTCGCGGACTTCGATTCGGGCATCGTGGCGTTCGGTGGCAGGAAGGCGCCGATTATCATCGTCGCGATGGCCCAGCGCCCCGCCCCCAGCCGCATGCCCGCCATGGACGCCGACGCGCCGTTCGACGACGACGGGCGCCCGAGCAAGACCCAGCTCAAGCAGCAGTCGCACGACTTGCAGGCCCTGGGCGAGGACCTGGTGGCCTTGCCCGAGAGTCGGCTCGCCGCGATCGAGCTGCCCGAACGGCTGCGCGACGCGATCCACGAGTACCGTCGCACCCGTTCGCACGAAGGCAAGCGGCGCCAGATGCAATACATCGGCAAGCTCATGCGCGGCGCCGACGACGCGCCGTTGCGCGAGGCGGTGGCCGAGTACAAGCTCGGCGGCGCGCGCGACGCACTCAAGCTGCACGAGGCTGAAGCCTGGCGCGCCGACCTGCTGGGCGACGACGACGCCCTCACGCGCTGGGTCGCCGAGCACCCCGAGTCGGACGTGCAGCGCCTGCGCAGCCTGCTGCGCACCGCGCGTGCCGAAGCCCGCCCAGAGGCCGGTGCAGGCGTCGGCACGCGCCAGTCACGCAGCTACCGCGAGTTGTTCCAGTTCATCCGGGAACACCAATGAGTCGATCGGATCGTGTCCGCATCGGTCTGGCCTCTGTCAGCGACCGCGCTTCATCGGGTGTGTACGAGGACAAAGGCATCCCTGCGTTGCAGGCCTGGCTGACGAGCGCCTTGCGCAACCCCATCGATTGGGACTGCCGCCTGATCCCGGACGAGCAGGCCCAGATCGAGGCCACGCTCAAGAGCCTGGTCGACGATGCCGGCTGCCACCTCGTGCTCACCACCGGCGGCACCGGGCCGGCACTGCGCGATGTAACACCCGAAGCCACGCTCGCGGTCGCGCACAAGGTCATGCCCGGCTTCGGCGAACAGATGCGCCAGATCGGCCTCGCCTTCGTGCCGACCGCGATCCTGTCGCGCCAGGTCGCGGTCGTTCGGGGGCAGGCACTCATCATCAACCTGCCCGGGCAGCCGAAGTCGATCGCCGAAACGCTGCAAGGCCTGCCGCAGGCGAGCCCGCCCGTGCACGGCATTTTCGCCGCGGTGCCCTACTGCATCGACCTGATCGGCGGGCCTTACCTGGAGACCGACGAAGCGGTCTGCAAGGCCTTCAGGCCCAAGAGCGCGCAGCGCGCGCCGGCCTGAGGCGCCTTACTTGACAAGACGGTTCAGGCGCTCGGCGTCGAAGGTCTCGGTCGTCTGCGCGTCCTGCGGCACGCAGGGTTCGCCGGGCAGTTCACGGGAGCGTGACGACAGCTTCTCGATCGCCTGCCAGAGCAGCGCGACCTGGTGCTCGTGGCCCGCGGCATGGTCGATCAGGCCTTTCATCGCCTGCGCCACCGGGTCGTCGCCCTGGGTCACGCCGTAGGCCGAGAAGCCCATCTTCGCCGCCACCACCTCGCGCGCCGCGTCGGCATCTGCCAGGATCACACGCGCCGGGTTGCCGACCGCGGTCGCGCCGGGTGGCACCGGTTTGACCACGACCGCACTCGAGCCGATGCGCGCGCCGTCGCCCACGGTGAAGCCGCCCAGCACCTGCGAGTTGGCACCGACGATCACGTCGCGGCCGAGGGTCGGATGGCGCTTGGCACCCTTGCTGAGCGAGGTGCCGCCGAGCGTGACGCCCTGGTAGATCGTGCAGCCGTCGCCGATCTCGGCCGTCTCGCCGACGACGACGCCCATGCCGTGATCGATGAACACACGCCGACCGATCTTGGCGCCCGGGTGGATCTCGATCCCGGTCAAGAAGCGCGCCAGGTGCGAGATGAACCGCGCCGGCCAATGCAGGCCCGCAACCCAGCAGCGGCGGGCCCAGCGGTGCATGAGCAGGGCGTGCAGCCCCGGGTAGCAGGTCAGCACCTCCCACGTCGATCGCGCAGCGGGGTCGCGCTCCAGGATGCAGGTTATGTCTTCGCGCAGGTGGCTGAACATGGGGGGCTTCAAGGCGTGGATGCCACCAAAGTGTATGCGCCGGGGCCCGAACGCGCTGGCGGTTCAGGGCCGGCGCTGCATCGCGCGCGCGATGCCCCGCAGGATGTGCACTTCCTCGCGTGTGAGCTGGAGCCGGTTCGCGAGCTGGTTCAGGCGCGGCATCAATTTCTTCGGCGCAGCCGGGTCGAGGTAGCCGACCTCCACCAGCGCCTCACGCCAATGGTCCAGCGTGCCTTGCACCGCTTGTGCATCGGCCCATTCGACCAGCGCCGTGGCGGGCTCGACCATGAAGCCGCCGAGCGCCTGACGCCACTCGTAGGCGATCAGCTGCACCGCTTGCGCGAGGTTGAGCGAGCCGTAGCCGGCGTGGGTCGGTATCGAGAGTGCGACATGGCAGCGGTAGACGTCTTCGTTGGCCATGCCAAAGCGTTCGGAGCCGAAGACGAAGCCGACGCGCTGGCCTCGGCGCGCTTCAGCCGCCAGTGGCGGCAGGTGTTCGCGCGGCGTCAAGGTCGGCGGGCCGAAGTCGCGCGGTGTCATCGCGGTGGCGCACAGATGCGTGATGCCGTCGAGCGCCTCGGCCAGCGTCGGCACGATGCGCGCACGCGCCAGGATGTCGGCCGCGCCGCTGGCGAACGCCACCGTTTCCTCGCGGCGCAACACGTCCGCAAAACGCGGCTGCACCAGCACCAGGTCGGCAAAGCCCATGACCTTCATCGCGCGTGCGGCAGCGCCCACGTTGCCGCCCTGGCTGGTGTGCATCAGGATGAAGCGTGTCGGATCGGCTGGCGCATCGGCTGGCGAGGGGGCAAGGGTTGTCACGGGGTGGCGGATAAAATGGCGGGGTGCCGCGGCATTGTCTGCGGCGCCGCTCTTTTTCCATCGCCGCTCCGTCCACGCATCCAGCCCAGGCCCCTCATGTCCCAAGCGCTCCACCCCATGCTCAACATCGCGATCCGGGCCGCACGCGCCGCGGGGGCGATCATCAACCGGGCCGCGCTCGACGTCGAAGTGCTCAAGATCAGCGCCAAGGGCACGAACGACTTCGTGACCGAGGTCGACCGCGCGGCCGAGCACGCGATCATCGACGTGCTGCTGGAAGCGTACCCGGGCCACGCGATCCTGGCCGAAGAGTCGGGCCGCACCCGCGGCGCCAAGGACAGCGACTATCTCTGGATCATCGACCCGCTCGATGGGACTACCAACTTCATCCACGGCTTCCCCGTGTACGCGGTGTCGATCGCACTCGCCTTCCGCGGCAAGGTCGAACAGGCCGTCGTCTACGACCCCACACGCAACGACCTCTTCTTCGCCAGCAAGGGCCGCGGCGCATTCCTCAACGACCGCCGGCTGCGGGTCTCGAAGCGCCTGCGCATGGCCGAGGCGCTGATCGGCACCGGCTTCCCCTTCCGCAAGGGCGACAACTTCAAACGCTACATGAAGATGTTCGAAGACGTGATGCAGCAGTGTGCGGGCCTGCGCCGCCCCGGCGCTGCGGCGCTCGACCTGTGTTACGTCGCGGCCGGCTGGTACGACGGTTTCTTCGAGACCGGGCTGCAACCCTGGGACGTCGCGGCGGGCTCGCTCATCATCACCGAGGCCGGCGGCCTGGTCGGCAACTTCACGGGCGACGCCGACTACCTCCACCAGCGCGAAGTGGTCGCAGGCAACCCGAAGATCTATGCCCAGCTCGTGCAGACGCTGGCGCCGTACTCGCGTGTGTTGCAGGAAGCCGAGGCCGCCGCCGCGCCGGCGCCTGCGCAGGACGCGACCGAGGCCTTTGTCGAAGCGGCCCTGCAAGCGCCCAAGCCGCGGCCGACGCGCATCCGCAAGGCCGACCTGGCCCCGTCGGGCGACGCGCCGACCTGAACGCACGATGTTCAAGACACTGAACGTGCTCTTCGACAGCCTGCTGGCGCCGCCGCGCAGTGCCGGTGCAGCGCCCGACGAACACACGCTGCAACTGGCGACTGCCGTCATGCTGGTCGAGGTGATGCGTGCCGACACCACCTTCGACGCCAGCGAACGTGTTGCCGTGCGCACCGCGCTGTGCGACAAGTTCTCGCTCACGCAGGACGAAGCGCAGCAACTCGCGCAACTCGCCGAGACCACGGCGCAGTCCTCGACCGATCTCTTCACTTTCACCTCACGCATCAACGGGCACTTCGACATGGCGCAGAAGCTGCGCATGGTCGAACACATGTGGCGTGTGGCTTATGCCGACGGCCGTCTGAGCGAACACGAGCGCCATGTGTTGTGGCGTGTCGCGGACCTGCTGCACGTGCCGCACGGCGCCTACATCCACGCCCGGATGCGCGCCGAGCGGCTGGCGGGTGCTGGCTGAGGCTGCCCGCCCCCTAGAATCCGCACGCCCTGCAGCCGCGGGGCACCCTTCAATAATCAGGACAGAACACCCATGGCAACTGCAAAGAAATCCACCAAGGCCCCAGCCAAGAAGGCTGCCCCCGCGAAAAAGGCCGTCAAGGCCACCGTGAGCGTCGCACCGATCAAGACCGCGTTCAACCGCACGAGCCTGATCGCCCACCTGGCGCAAGTCGCTGCGGTCGAAGTCAAGGCCGTGAAGGCGATCTTCGCCTCGCTCGAAGCCACGATCCTGGCGTCCCTGAACAAGAAAGGCCTGGGCTCGTTCACGCTGCCGGGCATGCTGAAGGTCAACGTCATCAACGTGCCGGCGAAGAAGAAGCGCACGGGCATCGACCCCTTCACGAAGCAGGAGCGTGTCTTCGCCGCCAAGCCGGCGACGGTCAAGATCAAGACGCGTGCGCTGAAGAAGCTGAAGGACGCGGCCCTGTAATTTGGATCCCCCCCGGGGCGGCTTCGCCGCTCCCCCCCAGGGTGGCGCCGCTGGCGGACCGGCAGAGCCGGATCCGCGGCGACCGCTTGGTAGTACCCGTAGCGTCTTTCTCAGAGGTGGTGCGCTAGCACCCGCGCGACGTGCCAAGCCTCGCGCTGTGCACCGTCGGCGATCTGGTGCCGGCAGCTTGTGCCGTCGGCCACGATCAGCGCGTCGGGCCGCGCGCGCACGGCAGGCAGCAGGCTGAGTTCGGCCATCTGCATCGAGACATGGTGGTGCGACGCTTCGAATCCGAAGGCGCCGGCCATGCCGCAGCACGAGCTTTCGATCGCGCCGACCTCGGCACCCGGGATCAGGCGCAGCACCTCCATCACCGTTGGCATCGCGCCGAAGGCCTTCTGGTGGCAATGGCCGTGCACGAGCATCGGCTTGGTGGCGGCACGCAGCGGCAGCTTCAATCGGCCGGCCTGGTGTTCGCGGGCCAGGAACTCCTCGAACAGCAGCGCCCGCGCGGCCAGGCGCTGCGCCGGCTCGCCCAGGCCCATCACCAGCAACTCATCACGCAGCGAGAGCAGGCACGAAGGCTCCAGCCCGACGATGGCGATGCCCGCGTCGACGAAAGGCGTGAAGGTCTGCACCAACGCACCGGCACGTGCCTTCGCTTCGTAGGCGAGCCCGGCCGCCAGCAGCGTGCGTCCGCAACAGGGCGCGCGGCCGTCGGCCTGCGTGGCGACGTGCACGGCGTAACCCGCGGCCTGCAGCACACGCACCGCGTCGGTGGCGTTCTCGGTCTCGAAGAAGCCGTTGAAGGTGTCGACGAACAACACCACGCCCGTGCCGCCGTTCCTGGCCGCGGCCAGCACCTGCTCGCGCGAGACCAACCCCAGTCCGGGCGCCAGCGCAGCGAAGGTATCCTGGCGAAAACGCGGCAGCGAGCGCCGCGCCGACAGACCGAGCCATCGTTCGCTCAAGGCCCGGGCGCCGGGCACGCGGTCGCGCAGGTTGAAGAGCCAGGGCAGGCGGCTGGCCAGCGGCGCGAAGTCGGGCAGGCGCGCGATGAGCCGTTCCTTCAGCGAGATGCCACGTTCGGCGGCACGCTGGGCGCTGAACTCGAGCTTCATCTTCGCCATGTCCACGCCGGTCGGGCAGTCGCGCCGGCAACCCTTGCAGCCGACACACAGGTCGAGCGCTTCGGCCACCGCATCGGAGGTGAAGCCGCCTTCGATCTGGCCCGACAAGGCGAGCCGCAGCGTGTTGGCGCGGCCGCGTGTGAGGTGCTGTTCGTCGCGCGTGACCCGGTAACTCGGGCACATCGTGCCGGCGTCGAACTTGCGGCAGTGGCCGTTGTTGTTGCACATCTCGACCGCCTTGGCCAGGCCGCCGGTGGGGTCGCCGCCGCTGCCGGGCGCGGTGGTCTGCTCGGTGACGGGGTCGTTCTGCACGTTCCAGGCCGACCAGTCGAACACCGGCTTCAGCGTGATCGTCCTGTACCCGGGCGGATAGCGGAACAGCGCCGCGTCGTCCATCTTCGGCGGGTCGATGATCTTGCCGGGGTTGAGCAGGTTCGTCGGGTCGACGTGCTGCTTGATCGCGCGGAAGGCATCGTTGAGCATCGGGCCGAACTGCCATTCGATCCACTCGCCACGGCAGAGGCCGTCGCCATGTTCGCCACTGTAGGCGCCCTTGAACTTGCGCACGAGTTCGCTCGCGTCCTCGGCGATGGCGCGCATCTTGACGGCCCCGTCGCGCCGCATGTCGAGGATCGGCCGCACGTGCAGCGTGCCCACCGAAGCATGCGCGTACCACGTGCCGCGGCTGCCGTGCTTGCGGAAGACCTGAGTCAGCGCGTCGGTGTATTCGGCCAGGTGCACCAGCGGCACGGCGCAGTCCTCGATGAAGCTGACCGGCTTGCCGTCGCCCTTCAGGCTCATCATGATGTTGAGGCCGGCCTTGCGCACCTCCCACAGCGCCTTCTGAGGTGTGTCGGCTTCCATGCGCACGACGCTCCCGGGCAGGCCCAGGTCGCCCATCAGTTCGACCAGCGCGTCGAGTTGCCGGACCAGCGCCGCCCTGTCGTCGCCGCTGAACTCGACCAGCAGGATCGCTTCGGGCGCGCCAATCAAAGCCGTCTCGATCACGGGCCGGAAGGCCGGGTTGGCACGGCTGAGCTCGATCATCGTGCGGTCGACCAGCTCGACCGCACTCGGCCCCAGCTTGACGATGTGCTGCGCCGAATCCATCGCGCGGTAGAAGCTCTCGAAGTTGACGACGCCCAGTACCTTGGCGCGTGGCAGGCGGCTGAGCTTGAGCGTCAACGAACGGGTCAGCGCGAGCGTGCCTTCGGAACCGACCAGCAGGTGCGCCAGGTTGACGCTGCCGTCGGGCGTGTACGGCAATTCGCTGCGCGGATCGAAGATGTCGAGGTTGTATCCGCCGACGCGGCGCAGCACCGTGGGCCAGCGTTCGGCGATCTCGGCCCGGTGCTGCTCGGCCAGCCCGCGCACGAAGTCGGCGATGCCGCGTTCGCGGACGCCCAGACCGGCCACCGGGCCGAAGTCCACCAGCGTGCCGTCGGCCAGCCAAGCCTTGATGCCGGCGACGTTGTGCACCATGTTGCCGTAGGCGATGCTTCGGCTGCCGCAGGAGTTGTTGCCCGCCATGCCCCCGAGCGTGGCCTGCGCACTCGTCGAAACGTCGACCGGATACCATAGGCCATGCGGCTTCAACTCGGCGTTCAGGTGGTCGAGCACCATGCCGGGCTCGACCTCGGCCGTCATGGCGTCCTGGTCGAAAGCAAGCAGGCGGCGCAGGTGCTTGCTGCAGTCGATGACGAGCGCAGCGCCTGTCGTCTGGCCGCACTGCGACGTGCCGCCGCCGCGCGGCAGCAGCGGCACCTTCAAGTCGCGCGCGATCGCCAGCGCGGCAGCCACGTCATCGCTGGTCTTCGGCACCAGCACACCAAGCGGCATCTGCTGGTAGATCGAGGCGTCGGTGGCATAACGGCCGCGCGACGCGGCGTCGAACATCACGTCGCCGTTCGTTTCGGCGCGCAAGCGGCGCTGCAGGGTGTCGATCATGCGGAGGCGGCACCGTGCAGCGTGCCCGCGCGCATCAGCTCGATCACGGCGTGGCACTTGTGGTTCAGGTGCGTCACGAGCAGCTGGCGCAACCCGTCGCCGTCGTGCGCGGCGAGCAGTTCGACCATGCGATCGTGTTCGTGCACCGCGCGTTGCCACTTGGCGTCGTCGAAGTTGGAGCGGAAGCGCAGCGCCTGCAGCCGCGCATTGACCGTGCGCCAGGTCTGCGTCAGCACCGGGTTGCGTGCCGCAGCGTTGATCAGGGTGTGGATCTGCGCGTTGAGCCGGTAGTAGGTCGACAGGTCGCGGCGCGTGAACGCGGCCAGCATCTCGTAGTGCAGCGCGCGGATCTCGGCCAGTTCGGCATCGGTGATGCGCTGCGCCGCAAGTTCACCCGACTGGCCTTCGAGCCCGGCAATGACCTCGAAGGTGTCGGCCACGTCCTGCTCGCTCAGGCTCGCCGCGACCGCGCCGCGGTTGGGCAGCAGTTCGACCAGGCCTTCGGCGGCGAGCATCTTGATCGCCTCGCGCAGCGGCGTGCGCGAGACCTCGAGCTGCTCGCTCAGCGCACGTTCGTTGAGCTTGGCGCCGGGTGCAATCTGGCCCTCGACGATGCGCTGGCGCAGCCGCGTCGCGACCTCCTGGTGCAGGACCTGGCGGGGGATGGAGATGATTTCTGCCAAGACAGCCACCTTTCAAACGCATACAAAACGCAGCGGCAATTACCCCGAATTCTACTCGTTCCGCATTGACAAATGCATTTTGTATGCAAAACTAAGCTTCAATTCTTCGGAGCCAATACCGCATGATCCCGCTCGACCAACATCCCAGCGGCCGCCATTTCCTGCAGATCCCGGGCCCGAGCCCGGTGCCCGACCGCATCCTGCGCGCGATGAGCCTGCCCACGATCGACCACCGCGGCCCCGAGTTCGCGTTGCTCGGCAAGAAGGTAATCGGCGGCCTGCAGCAGATCTTCCAGACCCGGCATCCGGTCGTCGTCTACCCGGCTTCCGGCACCGGCGCCTGGGAAGCCGCGCTGGCCAACACCCTCAGCCCCGGTGACCAGCTGCTGATGTTCGAGACCGGCCACTTCGCGACGCTGTGGCAGAAGATGGCGCTGCGGCTCGGCCTGAAGCCGGAGTTCCTCTCGGTGCCGGGCACCTGCGCAGCCACCGCCCTGCCGCTCGCCTGGCGCCGCGGCGTCGACGCCGGCCTGATCGAGCAGCGCCTGCGCGCCGACACCGCCCACGCCATCAAGGCCGTCTGCGTCGTCCACAACGAAACCTCGACCGGTGTCACGAGCGACATCGCCGCCGTGCGGCGGGCGATCGACGCCGCCCGGCACCCGGCGCTGCTGCTGGTCGACACCATCTCCGGCCTCGCCAGCGCCGACTACCGCCACGACGACTGGGGCGTCGACGTCACCGTCAGCGGTTCGCAGAAAGGCCTGATGCTGCCGCCGGGCATCAGCTTCAATGCGCTGAGCCCGAAGGCGATCGAAGTCAGCAAGACCGCGAAGTTGCCGCGCGCCTTCTGGGCCTGGGACGAGATCGTCGAGATGAACGCTACCGGCTACTGGCCCTACACCCCGAACACCAACCTGCTCTACGGCCTGAGCGAGGCGCTCGACATGCTGCTCGAGCAGGGTTTGCCTGCCGTCTTCGCACGCCACCAGCGCTGGGCCGAGGGCGTGCGCGCCGCGGTGCGCGCGTGGGGCCTGCCGATCCAGTGCGACGACCCGAGCGTCTATTCACCCGTGCTGACCGGTGTGGTCACGCCCGTGGGTGTCGACGCCGACGCGCTGCGGCGCCGGATCCACGACCGCTTCGACCTCTCGCTCGGTACCGGTCTGGGCAGGGTCAAGGGCCGCATGTTCCGCATCGGCCACCTCGGCGACTGCAACGACCTCACGCTGATGGCCGCGCTGTCGGGCGTGGAGATGGGCTTCAAGCTCGCCGGCGTCGCCACCGCCGGCAGCGGCGTGCTCGCCGCGATGGAGTACTTCGCGACCCACCCGGTTCAGCAACCCTTGCAGGCGGCGGCCTGAACAGTCCACCCGAACGGAGACAGACACCATGCAAAGACGCACCCTGATCCAGGCCGCCGCCGGCGCCGCCGCCACGCTGGCGTTGCCGCCACTCAGCGCCCAGACCCTGCCCGCCGGTCCGATCCGCATCATCGTCGGCTTCCCGCCAGGCGGCGGCACCGACGCGCTGGCGCGCATCGTCGCCGCGAAGCTGTCGCAGATGTGGAGCCAGCAGGTCATCGTCGAGACCAAGGCCGGCGTCGCCGGTGTGCTGGCCGCCGACTACACCGCGACCCAGCCGGCCGACGGCACGACCCTGCTGATGGCGCACATCAACAGCCACGCGCTGGCGCCGAGCCTGCAGCCGAACCTGAAGTACGACCCGGTCGCCGACTTCACGCCGATCGCGCTCGTCGGCGTGACGCCCAACCTGCTCGTGTGCAACCCCTCGCAGCCCGCCAAGACCGTGCCCGAGATCGTGGCGCTGTGCAAGGCCAAGCCGGGCGAGGTCAGCTTCGGATCCGCCGGTTCGGGCTCGGCGCAGCACCTGGCGCTCGAACTCTTCAAGCAGCGTGCCGGGGTGAACGCCATCCACGTGCCGTACAAGGGCAGCGCACCGGTCATCACCGACCTGATCGGCGGCCAGATCCAGTACGCCTTCGAGACCATGACCGCCGCCACCCCGCACGTCAAGGGCGGCCGGCTGATCGCGATCGCGCAGACTCGCGCCAAGCGCGCCAAGAGCTACCCGAACGTGCCGACGATGGTCGAACTGGGTTACCCCGGCTTCGAGGCCACCACCTGGTACGGCCTGGTCGGCCCCGGCAAGCTGCCGGCGGCGATGGCGCAACGCATGAACGAGGACGTCAACAAGGTCCTCGCGATGCCCGATGTGCAGGCGAGCCTGGAGCAGTACGGCGCCGAGGACGGCGGCGGCAGCCGCGAACGCTTCGCCGAGTTCATCAAGAGCGAGATCGCGCAGTGGCGCAAGGTCGTGACCGAAGGCAAGGTCAAGGCCGACACCTGAAGCCGCGCCGCGTGATGCTGCGACGCTACGGCGCCGACAGCGACGCCGCCATCGCGTCGGTGATCGACTGGTCCTCGGCCGACGTGAGGCCGCTGATGCCGATGGCACCGATCAGCCGCCCCGTCGCATCCTTCAAGGGGGAGCCGCCGGGCAGCGCGGTCAGCTCGGGGTCGCAGAAGTAGCCGACCTCGATCTGCTCGCGGTGCAGACGTGCGAGCAGGGCCTCGGTGGTCGTGCCCATGCGGGCGCTGGAATAGGCCTTGCCCTGCGCGATGCGCACCCCGCGCACGGGGGCGCCGGCCATGCGCGCGAACGCCAGCAGCAGGCCGCGGTCGTCACATACCGCGACGCAGATCGGTCGGCCGTGGTCTTGCGTGGCCTTGGCCATCGCGCTCTGTGCGAGCGCCTGGGCGCGTTCGAGGGTCAGGTCAGGCATCGGAAGGCTCCTCGCAGTGAGTGGGACAGATGCTGAAGGTTAGCGCCTTCGCGCGCCGCCCCAGCCGCCCTCACCTAACATCGCGCCCGGCATGACTGATCCGACCCCCTCAACCCCTGCGCGCGGCGCCGACCTGTCGGCGCACACGCCCATGATGGCCCAGTATCTCGGCATCAAGGCCGGGTTTCCTGACACGCTCGTGTTCTACCGCATGGGCGACTTCTACGAGCTGTTCTTCGACGACGCGCGCAAGGCGCACCGGCTGCTCGACATCACGCTCACCACGCGCGGCCAATCCGCCGGCGAGCCGGTCGTCATGGCCGGGGTGCCCGTGCATTCGGTCGATGCCTACCTGAGCCGCCTGCTCAAGGTCGGCGAATCGGTCGCGGTGGCCGAGCAGGTGGGCGACGTGGCCACGGCCAAAGGGCCGGTCGAACGCAAGGTGGTGCGTGTCGTCACGCCCGGCACGGTGACCGACAGCGAACTGCTCGCCGACCGCGCCGACACGCTGCTCGTGGCGATCGCGCGCAAGCGTGCCAGCTTCGGATTGGCCTGGCTCGGCGTCGCAAGCGGTGTGCTCGGCATCGCAGAATGTGGCGAGCGCGAGTTGCCGGCGTGGCTCGCGCGGCTCGACGCTGCGGAGTTGCTGCTCGACGGCAGTGAGCTGCCCGCCGCTGCAGCGGGTGGGCGTGCCGCACGCACCACGCGTCCGGCGTGGCAATTCGACGCCGCACTCGGCGTGCGCAAGTTGTGCGCACAGTTGGGGGTCGCCTCGCTCACCGGCTTCAACGCCGCCGATCTGGCGCTGGCGCACGCTGCGGCCGCGGCGTTGCTGTCCTACGCCGAACACACCCAGGGCCGCGCGCTCGCCCACGTCGACACGCTGGTGGTCGAGCGTGCGAACGAATTGCTCGAGCTGCCGCCGGCAACGCACCGCAACCTCGAACTGACGCAAACGCTGCGCGGCGACAGCGGCCCGACTTTGCTGTCCGCGCTGGACAGCTGCCGCAGCGGCATGGGCAGCCGCCTCTTGCGCCACTGGCTCACGCACCCGCAGCGCGACCGAGGCGCGGCGTCAGAGCGCCACGACGCGATCGCGCAGTTGACGACCCATGGATTCGAGCCGCTGCGCGACGCCTTGCGCCACGTCAGCGACGTCGAGCGCACGACCCCGCGCATCGCGTTGCGCCAGGTGCGGCCGCGCGAGCTGTCCGGTCTGCGTGCCACGCTGGCCCAGTTGCCCGCGCTGGCGCTGCTGGCACCCACCGGAACCGCGTTGCTCGATCGACTCCACCTGGCACTGCAACCCGGCCCCGGCGTGGCCGCGCCACTGACCGCCGTGGCTGAAGACCCGGCCGTTCTGCTGCGCGACGGTGTTGTCATCGCGAGCATATTCGACGCCGAGCTCGACGAGTTGCGCGGCATCGCGACCAACTGCGACACCTACCTGCTCGACCTGGAACAGCGCGAGCGCGACCGCACCGGCATCGCCAACCTGCGGGTGCAATACAACAAGGTGCACGGCTTCTACATCGAGGTCACGGCCTCGGGCCTCGACAAGGTGCCGCTCGACTACCGGCGCCGCCAGACGCTGAAGAACGCCGAACGCTTCATCACGCCGGAGCTGAAGGCCTTCGAGGACAAGGCGCTCTCGGCACAGGAGCGGTCGCTCGCACGCGAGAAGCTGCTCTACGAGCAGATGCTCGATGCACTGCAACCGCACCTGGCCACGCTGGCGGCGCTCGGGCGCGCGCTGGCGGCACTCGACGCACTGGCTGCGCTGGCCGAACGCGCAGCGACGCTCGGCTGGTGCCGGCCGGAATTCGTGCCCTACCCCTGCATCGAGATCGAAGCCGGCCGCCACCCGGTGGTGGAGCAACGCCTGCGCGAGACCGGCGGCCCGGCGTTCATCGCCAACGACTGCCGGCTCGACGCCAAGACGCGCATGCTCGTCATCACCGGCCCCAACATGGGCGGCAAGAGCACCTTCATGCGCCAGGTCGCGCTGACGGTGCTGCTCGCCGCGATGGGCTCCTTCGTCCCCGCCGCGGCCTGCCGGCTCGGGCCGGTCGACGCGATCCACACCCGCATCGGTGCCGCCGACGACCTGGCCAACGCGCAGTCGACCTTCATGCTCGAGATGACCGAGGCGGCGGCGATCCTGCACGGCGCCAGCGACGCCAGCCTGGTGCTCATGGACGAGATCGGCCGCGGCACCAGCACCTTCGACGGGCTCGCGCTGGCATCGGCGATCGCCAGCCACCTCCACGACCGCAATCGGGCCTTCACGCTCTTCGCCACCCACTACTTCGAACTCACCGCGTTCCCGGCGCGCCACGAACGCGCCGCCAACCAGCACGTGAGTGCGGTCGAGAGCGGGCACGACATCGTCTTCCTGCACCGCCTGGAACCCGGACCCGCGAGCCGCAGCTACGGTGTGCAGGTCGCGCGCCTGGCGGGCATGCCGGCGTCGCTGCTGCGCCAGGCCCGCGCGACGCTCGAGACGCTGGAGTCGCAGCAGCAGGCGCAGTCGCTGCAGGTCGACCTCTTCGCGGCCCCCGCGCCGCCGGCGCCCGCCGCAGCACGCTCGCCGAGCGACGATGCGCTCGACGCCATCGACCCTGATAGGCTCACCCCCCGTGAAGCGCTCGACGCGCTGTACCGCCTGAAGACCCTGCGGAAAGACAACCCGACATGACTTATTGCGTGGGTATCAAGCTCGATGCCGGCCTGGTATTCCTGAGCGACTCGCGAACCAACGCGGGGCTCGACCAGATCAGCACCTACCGCAAGATGATGATCTACGAGAAGGCGGGCGACCGCTTCATGGTCATGCTCTCGGCCGGCAACCTGAGCATCAGCCAGAGCGTGCGCGAGATCCTGCAGGTCGAGAAGGTCGACCGCGGGCCGCACGAAGCGCCGCTCACGATCTGGAACGCCGAGACGATGTTCGACGCCACCCGTGTGCTCGGCAGTGCGGTCCGGCGTGTGCACCAGCAGGACGGCCCCTCATTGAAGGCCTCGGGCATCGACTTCAATGCGTCGATGATCTTCGGCGGCCAGATCCGCGGCGAGGCCATGCGCCTGTTCCTGGTCTACTCGGCCGGCAACTTCATCGAAGCCACCCGCGAGACCTGCTTCTTCCAGATCGGCGAGAGCAAGTACGGCAAGCCGATCCTGGACCGCGTTCTGACGCCGGCGACGCCGCTCGACGAAGCCGCCAAGTGCGCGCTCGTGTCGATGGACTCGACGCTGAAGTCGAACCTGACCGTCGGCCTGCCACTCGACCTGCTGGTCTACAACGAAGGCCAGTTCAGCACCGCGCAGGTCGCCTGCATCGACGACCAGAATCCCTACTTCCGCATGATCCGCGGCACCTGGGGCCAGCGTCTGCGCGAGGTGTTCGAGAGCATCGACCATCCGCGCTGGGACGGTGGCGACACCGCGCACCCGCTGATGGTGTCGAGTGCGCGCTTCGAGCCGATGCGCAAGATCACGACGCCGGGCGAGCGCATCGTCTAGGCGGCCATGGAACGCACCCGTCGCCGCGTCGGCCAGGCCATCACGCCCGACGAGTTCGAGTCCCTGAGCGACGCCGAACTCGCACGCCTGGTGCCACGCGCCTACCGCGAATTCTTCCCCGGCAAGGACTTCTGCGCCGACGGCCACTTTTACCTGCACGATGGCAGCGCCTGGAGCTTCTTCAAGGGCGACCTGCTCGACGACTGAGTGCCGTCCGGGCCGCAATTGCTTTAGTTCTAAACTAACCTCTTCGCCGCTGGAAACAGCCGCTGGAGAGCGCATGAAGATCGTCTGCATTGGCGGCGGCCCCGCCGGCCTGTACTTTGCGTTGCTGATGAAGAAGCTGGGCGCCCACCACGACATCAGCGTCGTCGAGCGCAACAAGCCCTACGACACCTTCGGCTGGGGTGTCGTCTTCTCAGACGCCACGATGGGCAACATGCGGGCCTGGGACGCCGCCACCGCCGACACGATCGAACAGTCCTTCGCGCACTGGGACGACATCGAACTGCAGTTCAAGGGCCGCACGATCCGCTCGGGCGGCCACGGCTTCGTCGGCATCGGGCGCAAGAAGCTGCTCAACATCCTGCAGGCGCGCTGCGAGGATCTGGGGGTGAAGCTGGTCTTCGAGACCGAGGCCACCTCGGCCGCCGACTACCCCGATGCCGACCTCGTGATCGCCAGCGACGGCATCAACTCGCGCATCCGCCAGCAGCATGCCGATGTCTTCAAACCGGATATCGTGACGCGTCCCAACCGCTTCATCTGGCTGGGCACGAAGAAGGTCTACGAACCCTTCACTTTCCTCTTCGAGCGCACCGAACACGGCTGGTTCCAGGCCCACATCTACCAGTTCGACGACAGCACCAGCACCTTCATCGTCGAGTGCCCTGAAGCGGTCTGGAAGGCGCACGGTTTGGACCAGGCCGACCCCGATCAGTCGGTCGCCTTCTGCGAACAGCTCTTCGCCGCCAACCTGCAGGGCGCAAGGCTGCTGACCAACGCACGCCACCTGCGTGGCTCGGCGTGGATCAACTTCCAGCGCGTGAAGTGCGAGCAATGGTCGCTTTTCAATGGCAACAGCCACGTCGTGCTGATGGGCGACGCGGTGCACACGGCGCACTTCGCGATCGGTTCCGGCACCAAGCTGGCGCTGGAGGACGCGATCGAGCTCACGCGCCAGTTCAAGGAACAAGGCGACACTGCGGAGCACATCCCCGCCGTGCTGGCGCGCTACCAGCAACTGCGCGCGGTGGACGTGATCCGCCTGCAGAACGCGGCCTGGAACGCGATGGAGTGGTTCGAGGTCTGCGGCGAGCGCTATTGCGACCAGCTCGAGCCCGAGCAGTTCATGTACTCGATGCTCACGCGCAGCCAGCGCATCAGCCACGAGAACCTGCGCCTGCGCGACAAGGGCTGGCTCGAGGGTTTCGAGAAGTGGTTTGACACCAGGAGCGGGGTGAAGACACCTGCCGCGGTGCCGCCGATGTTCACGCCCTACACCGTGCGCTCGGTGACGCTGAAGAACCGCGTCGTTGTCTCGCCGATGGCGCAGTATTCGTGTGTCGATGGCGTGCCCGGCGACTACCACCTGGTGCACCTGGGCGCACGTGCGATGGGCGGCGCCGGCATGGTGGTGGCCGAGATGACCTGCCCGACCGCCGACGCCCGCATCACGCCCGGCTGCCCGGGCCTGTGGAACGAAGCCCAGCGCGATGCATGGAAGCGCATCGTCGATTACGTGCACCGCGAGACCGACGCGAAGATCGCGATCCAGCTCGGGCACGCCGGCGCCAAGGGTTCGACCAACGCGCCTTGGCAGGACGCGGGCGCAGACCAGCCGCTGCAGGCCGGCAACTGGCCGTTGATCGCCGCGTCCGCCCTGCCCTACCTGGCCGACGGCCAGGTGCCGCGCGCGATGACCCGCGCCGACATGGAGCGCGTGCGCGAGGACTTCGTGCGCAATGCACGCCTCGCCGCGGAAGCCGGCTTCGACTGGCTGGAGTTGCACTGC
>DATDER010000154.1:0-2383 GCA_036523095.1 Rubrivivax sp. | reverse complement strand
GAGGGGCGCCCGCTGCACGAGTTCGGGCGCCAGAACAGCGTGCACCTGAACGACACCCACCCGGCGCTGGTGCCGGCCGAACTGATGCGTCTCTTGATCGACGAGCACGGCCTGGTCTGGAGCGAAGCCTGGGCCATCACTCGCGAAGCGGTCAGCTACACCAACCACACCCTGATGCCCGAGGCGCTGGAAACCTGGGGCCTGCCGATGTTCGGCGCGCTGCTGCCGCGCCACCTCGAGATCGTCTTCGAGATCAACAAGCGCTTCCTCGAGGAAGTGCGCAGCAAGTTCCCGGGCGACGAAGACCGCGTGCGCCGCATGTCGCTGATCGACGAGCATGGCGACCGGCGCGTGCGCATGGCGGCGCTGTCGATCGTCGCTTCGCACAAGGTCAACGGCGTCTCGGCCCTACATTCCGAGCTGATGGTGCAGACCATCTTCGCCGACTTCGCGGCGCTCTATCCGGACCGCTTCACCAACGTCACCAACGGGGTGACGCCGCGGCGCTGGCTGATGCAGGCCAACCCGGGCCTGTCGGCGCTGATCGATGCGCAGATCGGCAGCGACTGGCGGCGCGACGCGGCGGGCCTGTCGGCACTGGCCCCGCACGCCGGCAAAGAGGCGCTCGGTACGGCCTTCCTGAAGGTCAAGCATCAGAACAAGGTTCGCCTGGCCGCGCTGGTGCGGCGCGAGCTGGGACTGGGAATCGACCCGGCGAGTCTGTTCGACGTGCACATCAAGCGCATCCATGAGTACAAGCGCCAACTCCTGAACCTGCTGCATGTTGTGGCGCGCTACCAGGCCCTCGTCGCCGACCCTGCGGCGGCGCTCGTGCCACGCACGGTGGTCTTCGCCGGTAAGGCCGCGTCGGCTTATCGCACGGCCAAGCTGATCGTGCAACTGATGTATGACGTGGCGCGGGTGGTCAACAGCGATCCACGCATCGGCGACCGGCTTAAAGTCGTGTTCCTGCCCAACTACAGCGTCTCGCTGGCCGAGGTGATCCTGCCCGCCGCCGACCTGTCGGAACAGATCTCCACCGCCGGCACCGAGGCCTCCGGCACCGGCAACATGAAGTTCGCACTCAACGGCGCGCTGACCATCGGCACCTGGGACGGCGCCAACATCGAGATGGCGCAGGCGATGGGCGAGGACAACATGTTCGTCTTCGGCCTGCGCGCCGACGCCGTGGCGCGCATCAAGGCGCTCGGCTACGACGCGCGCCTGCATGTCGAGGAGAACCGGCAACTGCGCGCGGTGCTCGATGCGATCGGCGGCGGCCTGTTCTCGCCCGGCGAGCCCGAGCGCTACCGCGGCCTCGTCGACGGCCTGCTCCACCACGACCACTACATGCTGCTGGCCGACTTTGCCGATTACGTAGCGACTCAGGCGCGCGTCGATGCGCTGTACCGTGACCCTGCGGCCTGGGCCTCGCGCGCCCTCGTCAACGTCGCGGCGATGGGCGCCTTCTCGTCGGACCGCACGATCCGCGACTACGTCCAGAAGATCTGGACGGCGCCGCCGCGATGACGCCCGCATGCTGAGCGCCGCCGACGCGAGCGCCCTGGTCGGTGCCAGGCACGCCGATCCGTTCGCGGTGCTCGGCCTGCACGCCGACGACGACGGCGCTCTGTGGTTGCGCGCGATGCTGCCGGGGTCCACGGCGGTGGCGGTGCTCGATGCCGTTTCAGGCAAGCGCGTCGTGGCTCTGTCCCTGCGCGACGAGGCGGGCCTGTGGGAGGCGGTGATCCCGCGGCGCCGGCGGCGCTTCGACTACCGCCTGCAAGTGCAGTGGGACAGTGGTGCGAGTGGAACCTACGCCGACGCTTACGCCTACGGCCCGTTGATCGCCGACGCCGACCTGCATTTCTTCGGCGAAGGCTCGCACCTGCGCCCATTCACGATGTTTGGCGCCCATGCCGTGTCGGTCGGGAAGGTGGACGGGGTGCGATTTGCGGTCTGGGCCCCGAATGCGAAGCGCGTCTCGGTGATCGGCGACTTCAATGCGTGGGACGGCCGTCGCCATCCGATGCGCTCGCGCGGCGGCGGCGGGGTTTGGGAGATCTTCGTTCCGCATGTAGCCTTCGGTGAGCGCTACAAGTTCGAGCTGCTGGGCCACGATGGCACGCTCCTGCCGCCCAAGGCTGATCCCTACGCCTTCGCGGCCGAGACGCGGCCGTCGACGGCCAGCATCGTCGCGCCGCTGCCACCGGCGCGCGCTTTGCCGGGCGATCGCGCTGCGGCCAATGCGCGCCATGCGCCGGTGTCGATCTACGAGCTGCATGCCGGCTCCTGGCGCCGCCATCCAGACGGCACGCTGCATTCGTGGGACGAACTCGCCGCGGCGCTGCCGGCCTATGTCGCCGACCTTGGCTTCACGCAT
>DATDER010000153.1:0-22847 GCA_036523095.1 Rubrivivax sp. | reverse complement strand
CTTTGCATAGTTAATTGCACCCAACAACACGGGCCTGCGATGACGCAGCCCGCCCCTCCCAATCCACGCCAGAAAGCCCGCTTCAGGCGGCGGACGCTCCGGCGTGCAACCCAGTCTCCCGTTCGAGCTGCGCCGCAACCTTGGGCTCGAACCCTTTCAGATGACGAATGATCTTGACGACCGCCTCGGGCTCGTGCCGATCGGCGTGCACACGCGCGAGCTGGTACCAGCCGTAGGGGCTCATCGGCTGCAGTTCGGTGTTGCGCTTGAGCGCTGCGATCGCCTCGTCCTGGCGGCCGACGCGGATCAGCACCAGCCCGAGCCCGTACCAGGCGCGGTCGAGTTGGGGCGCGAGTTCGGTTGCACGCTGGAAGGCCACCAGCGCCTCGTCCCAGCGCCCGGCTTCTTCGAGCAGGAAGCCGTGGTTGAACCACACCCGACCGTTGGCAGTGTCTAGCGCCGTCAGGCGAGCAGAGTCCTGAAGCGCCTGCGCGTGTCGCCCGGCCTGCGCATGCAGATGTGAGCGGCTCGACAGTGCATAGACATCGTCGGGCCAGCGCTCGAGCATCTGGTTGAAGATCGACGCCGCCGGCGCGTTTCGACCGAACACCAGGCAAGCAATGGCGCGGTACTTCAGCATCTGGTAGGCCATCGGCTTCATTGGCAACCCACCATGTTGACACTGACGCAGAGACGCACTTTCTCGAAAGTGACGACGGCCCACACGATCAGCAGAAGGAAGAAGGCGACGATCGGCACGTGCTGGTCGGCCACCTTGGTCGGTGTCGCCTTGCGCACGAGCAGCGTGAAGGGCTTGGAAAGCACGCTGAGAAGTTGATAGAAAATGTTGCTGGCCCGCTTCGACCCCGCCAGAAAGTACAAGACGCCCTGACCCAGGAGCGCCATCAGCGCAATCTCCACAACCAACTTCACGGCGGACAGGAACAACAGCAAGCGCGACCTCCGGAAGTACCGGGCGCACTGTTGCGGTGGCCGCTTACGGATGTCTGACAACATCTGCCAGGGGATCGCAACCCCTGCTAGGCATTACCCTAGGTTTGGTCGGCAAAGCGCTCAGCGTGCTGCCAGTCGTTGCCAAGTGTCGACAACGGTATCCGGGTTGAGCGAGATCGATCCGATCCCTTCCTGGGCCAGCCAGTCGGCAAAGTCGGGGTGATCGCTCGGCCCCTGGCCGCAGATGCCGACGTACTTGCCGGTCGCACGACAGGCCGCGATGGCGCGCGAGATCATCGCCTTCACCGCCGGGTCGCGTTCGTCGAAATCGCTCGCCAGTTGCTCGAGCCCCGAATCGCGGTCCAGCCCCAGCGTCAGCTGCGTCAGGTCGTTCGAGCCGATCGACATTCCGTCGAAGTGCTCGAGGAACTGATCCGCCAGGATCGCGTTGCTCGGCACCTCGCACATCATGATCAAGCGCAAGCCGTCCGCACCGCGCTTCAGGCCGCGCTCGGCCAGCATCTCGGCCACCCGCGCTGCCTGCTTTACGGTGCGCACGAAGGGCACCATGATCTCGACGTTGGTGAGACCCATCTCGCCTCGCACACGCTTGAGCGCCTCGCACTCCATCGCGAAGGCGTCCTGGAAGTCGCCGTGGATGTAGCGGCTGGCGCCGCGGAAGCCCAGCATCGGGTTCTCTTCGTCGGGCTCGTAGCGGGTGCCGCCGATGAGCTTGCGGTACTCGTTGCTCTTGAAGTCGGACAAGCGCACGATCACCGGCTTCGGGAAGAAGGCCGCGGCGATCGTGCCGATGCCTTCGACCAGCTTGTCGACGTAGAACGCGCGCGGCGACGCGTGGCCGCGTGCCACCGACTCGACCGCCTTCTTCAGGTCGGGGTCGATGTTCGGGTAGTCGAGGATCGCCTTCGGGTGCACACCGATGTTGTTGTTGATGATGAACTCGAGCCGTGCCAGCCCGACGCCCGAGTTCGGGATCTGCGCGAAGTCGAAGGCGAGTGACGGGTTGCCGATGTTCATCGTGATCTTGATCGGGCAATACGGCATCTCGCCGCGCACGACGTCGCTGACCTCGGTCTCGAGCAGGCCGTCGTAGATGTAGCCGGTGTCGCCTTCGCTGCACGAGACCGTGACGAGCGCCCCTTCGCTCAGCTTCTCGGTCGCGTCGCCGCACCCCACCACGGCCGGGATACCGAGTTCGCGGGCGATGATCGCGGCATGGCATGTGCGGCCGCCGCGGTTGGTAACGATGGCGCTGGCGCGCTTCATCACCGGCTCCCAGTTCGGGTCGGTCATGTCGGTGACGAGCACGTCGCCGGGCTGCACCCGATCCATCTCGGCCGGTGAGCGCACCAGCCGCACCGGGCCGGTGCCGATCTTCTGGCCGATGGCGCGACCCTCGGCGAGGACGTTGCCGCTGCTGCGCAGCTTGTAACGTTGCTCTGCCTTGCCCTCGGCCTGGCTCTTCACGGTCTCGGGGCGTGCCTGCAGGATGTAGATGCGGCCGTCGATGCCGTCCTTGCCCCACTCGATGTCCATCGCACGGCCGTAGTGCTTCTCGATGATGACCGCGTACCTGGCAAGTTCGATGACGTCGTCGTCGCTCAGCGAATAACGGTTGCGCTGCTCCGGCGGCGTTTCGATCACCTTGACCAGCTTGCCGCTGGCCGCCTTCTCGGCATCGTTGGCAAACTCCATGCGCTGCAGCTTGCTGCCGAGTACGCGCCGCACGATCGGGAAGTGACCCGCCGCGAGCGTGGGCTTGAAGACGTAGAACTCGTCCGGATTTACCGAACCCTGCACCACCGTCTCGCCCAGGCCGTAGCTGCTGGTGACGAAGACCACGTCCTTGAAGCCGGACTCGGTGTCGATCGTGAACACCACCCCGGCCGCACCGAGGTCGGAACGGACCATGCGCTGGACGCCCGCCGACAGCGCCACCTCGGCATGGGCAAAGCCCTTGTGCACACGGTAGCTGATTGCGCGGTCGTTATAGAGCGAGGCAAAGACCTCCTTCATGTGGTGCAGCACCGAGTCGATGCCGACGACGTTGAGGAAGGTCTCCTGCTGACCGGCAAACGACGCGTCGGGCAGGTCTTCGGCGGTTGCCGACGAGCGTACCGCGAACGACGCCCCGGGGTGGTCAGCGGTCAGTTGCGCGAACTGCTCCCGGATCGCGGCGTCCAGTTCCGGCGGGAACGGCGTGTCGACGATCCACTGGCGGATCTGCGTGCCCGCCTCGGCGAGCGCGCGCACGTCGTCGGTGTTCAGCGTCGCCAGGCGGTCGGCGATGCGCCCCGCCAGTCCCGCGTGTTGCAGGAACTGGCGGAAGGTGTGTGCGGTGGTCGCGAAACCACCCGGGACACGAACGCCGGACGACGCCAGCTGGCTGATCATTTCGCCGAGGGAGGCGTTCTTGCCGCCTACCGACTCGACGTCGGTCATCCTCAGTTGTTCAAAGGGCACGACCAAGGGGGTCGCCAGAGGTGCTGATGACATGGGAAAGCTCCGTGATGACAAAAAACCGGTGCTTTCGCTCGCGACGTGCAATTCACCGCCCAGGTGTTCGGCTGATCTTGTGGCGGGCGGTGGTTGGGCATGGGACGTGCGGCCTAGCGTGTTGAAACGATTGTAGGGACTTCTTCCCTATCATCGGCACAACTGTCCCCCTAGGCGCCGCGCATGCCCAATCGCACTGTCTTCTTCGTCTCCGACGGCACCGGAATCACCGCCGAGACCTTCGGCAACTCGATCCTGGCGCAGTTCCCCCTCAAACCGCGGCATGTGCGGCGGCCCTTCATCGACACCGTCGACAAAGCCTGGGCGGTGCTGGCCGAGATCGACCAGACTGCCGACCGCGAGGGTGCGCGGCCGATCGTCTTCATCACCCTCGTCAACGACGAGATCCGCGGCGTGCTCACTTCGCCCAACTGCAAGGGCCTCGTGATGGACATGTTCCGCACCTTCGTCGAGCCGCTCGAGCAGGAGTTCCAGGTCAAGTCGAACCACCGGGTCGGGCGCTTCAGCGACGCCGCCAAGAGCGAGGAGTACAACGACCGGATCGAGGCCATCAACTTCTCGCTCGCGCACGACGACGGCCAGTCCTCGATCAACCTCGCCGCCGCGGACGTGATCCTGGTCGGTGTCAGCCGTTGCGGCAAGACGCCGACGAGCCTGTACCTGGCGATGCAACACGGCATCAAGGCCGCCAACTGCCCGCTCATCCCCGAGGACTTCGAGCGCAACAAGATGCCCACGCCGCTCAGCCCCCACAAGAAGAAGTGCTTCGGTCTGACGATCGACCCCGAGCGCCTGGCCCAGATCCGGCACGAGCGCCGCCCCGACAGCAAATACGCGTCGTTGTCGAACTGCCGTTACGAAGTGAGTGCGGCCGAGGCGATGATGCGGCGCGAAGGCATCGGCTGGCTGTCGTCTACGCACAAGTCGATCGAAGAGATCGCGACCACGATCCTGCGTGACATCCGGCCCGACCGCCTCGTCTACTGACCGCGCGGATCGGCTTCAGCGCCCTCTTCCAGCACCGCCTTCAGCGCCTCGAAGCAGAGCGGGTCGATCGCCGTGCCCACGGTCTCGGCCATCATCTCCAGCGTGCGGTCGATCGGCACCGCGCCGCGGTAGGGCCGGTCGGCCGAGATCGCGTCGAAGATGTCGGCGGTGGTGATGATGCGCGTCTCGAGCGAGATCTCGTCGGCCTTGAGCCCGCGCGGGTAACCGCTGCCGTCGAGCTTTTCGTGGTGCGCCGCGGCCACCCGCGCCAGCTCGCCGAAGGCGCCGATGCGCGACAGGATCGCTTCGGTGTGCAGCGCATGGGCACGCACGGCCGACCACTCGTCATTGTCGAGCTTGCCCGGCTTGTCGAGTACGGCATTGCTGACGCCGAGCTTGCCCACGTCATGCAGCAAGGCGCCGCGCTTGAGCCAGCGCCGGCGCGGGTCGCTCAGCCCCATCATGCGCGCGATCCGGTCCACGTAGAGCGCCACACGCTCACTGTGGCCGCTGGTAAAGGGGCTCTTGGAATCGACCACCTGCCCGAACGCGGCCGCAATGTCGTCGAGGTAGTCGTCATCCAGCAGCACATGAAAGGCACCGGGCTCGAGCGCCTGCACGGCCAGGTCGATCTCCGCACTGTCGAGCATGGCCCAGAAAGCGCCGTCCTGCGCCACGGCCTCGAAGGCGGCCACCAGTGCCGGATCGAACCACTGGCCGGCACGGGCGCGGACCTCGTTCAACGCCGCCTGCGCGCTGTCGGCGGTGCGGAAGACGTCGATCACCTGGGCCAGCAGCGCGATGCGCGCATACAGCGGAATGGCATCACCGGCCAGCTGCAGCGGCTTTCCCTGGCCGTTCCAGTGTTCATCCAGGCTGTGGACGCCTTGTGCCACCGCCTCGGGGAAGCGCAGTTGGCGCGCGATGTCGGCGCCGCGTTGGCAGCGTGTCTCGGTCAGCTCCTGCGCGATCTGTGGGCCGTTGCGCATGATGTTGACCACCGCGCCCAGGCGTTGCGACATGCCCGCGCTCAAGCCCGTGTGCGAGAAGACGAAGCGCAACATCTGCGGCAGCCGGTCACCGACGGTCTTGAAGTCGCGCTTGAACGCCAGGTCGTCGGTCAAGTAGAGCTCGCAGATGCGGGCCGCATTGCTGCTGCAGCCCAGGTCCTTGAGCAGCAGCGTGTAATAGAGCTCCCAGCGCTCGCGTTCGCCGAGCCCGATCGCCCGGCCGATGTGCATGCCGATCCAGCAGCAGCGCACACAGTGCCCCTTGGGCTGGCCCTCGGTGATGTCGAGCGCGTGGCTGAGGGCGCCGATCAGTTGCGACAGCAGCAGTCGTGCAGGCACGGCGTCGGGCGCCCGGGCGGCGCGGGCGCCGAGTTGAAGTCGGTCCATGAGAGGTCTTTTCGGAGCCCGCAGCGCGGCCTTGAGCCCGGCGCACGGGCGTTTCCTACAGAAGGGCCGCCCGCCGCGCCGATTCGTAAAGGCAGATCGCAGCCGCCGCGGCCACGTTCAAGGACTCTTCTCCACCCGGTTGCGGTATGCGCACCGTGAGCGCACATCTCGCAATCAACTCGGCTGCCGCGCCCTGCCCTTCATGACCGAAGACCCAGACGCAGGGACTGGGCAGCACCGCCTCGGGCAGTGCCGCCGCTGCATGTGGGCTGGTCGCCACCCACGGTATCGCCAACGCATCCAGGTCGGGCAGCCGCAGTCCCTCGACCAATCGCATGCCGAACTGCGCACCCATACCGGCACGCAGCACCTTGGCCGACCACAGCCCCGCCGTGCCCTGCAGCGCCAGCACCTGGCGCACGCCCAGTGCACTGGCGCTGCGCAGGATGCTGCCCACGTTGCCGGCATCCTGCACCCGGTCGAGCACGATCGACGCCAAGCCGGCGTCCACCGAAGGCGCCGCCGGCAGCGCATGCAGGAAACCGATGCCCGCGGGGGAAGGCAGCGCACTCAGGTCGCCAAACAGCTTGTCGGGGACAACCACCACGTCGTATGCCGTGGCGGCGAGGCCGGCCAGCGCGGGCCGCGCCCACGCCGTCTCCGCAATCAGCGCATGCGCAGCCCTGCCGCCACGGGCCTCGAGCGCGTTGCACAAATGCTCCCCTTCGAGCCAGACCTCGCCCAGCTGCCGGTAGGCCCCGGGATCGCGCACGAGCTTGCGCACACGTTGAAGCAAGGCATTGTCACGCGAGCTGATCCGCCGCGGTTCCATCAGGGCCGCTCCAGCACCGCGCGCACCGGCGCGTAGGTGCGGCGGTGCGCCGGGCAGGCACCGTGCTGCTGCAGGGCCTGCAGATGCTCGGGTGTCGGGTATCCCTTGTGCGCCGCAAAGCCGTATTGCGGATGTTCGGCGTCGAGCTCGAGGCAGAGGCGGTCGCGGTGCACCTTGGCGATGATCGACGCGGCCGAGATGGCCTGCACACGCGCATCACCGCCGACGATGGCCAGTACCGGCATCGCCAGCACCGGCACGCGGTTGCCGTCGACAAGCACCTGGCGGGGGGTGAGTCGGAGTGCCTCGACCGCGCGCCGCATCGCCAGCAGCGAGGCCTGCAGGATGTTCAGGCCGTCGATCTCCTCCACGCTGGCCACGGCCACGCTGCAGCACAGCGCACGGGCACGGATTTCGTCGAAGAGGCGCTCGCGCCGCGTTGGTGAGAGCAGCTTCGAATCGGCAAGGCCGCGCACCGGCTTCAACTCGTCGAGGATCACCGCGGCCGCGACCACCGGCCCCGCGAGCGGGCCGCGGCCGGCTTCGTCCACGCCGGCCACGAGGCCAGTCGTGGGCCAGTACGGCTTGAGCAGCTTAGGCCGCGAGCGTTTGTTCGATCGCATCGGTGGCGCAGCGCGCGGTGTCGCGGCGCAGCAGCAGGTGGAGCTCGTCGAAGCGCTGGCGCAGGCGCAGGATGCCGGGGGCGTCGTCGAGCAGTCTCAGTGCGGTATCGGCCAGCGCCTGGGCGGTGCAGTGCTCCTGGATCAATTCGGGCACGACGAACTCGCGGCACAGGATGTTCGGGAGCCCGACCCAGGGCTGGTAGCGCATGCGCTTCATGAGCTGCCAGCTCAGCGGGTGCATGCGGTAGGCGATGACCATCGGCCGCTTGAAAAGGGCCGCTTCGAGCGTGGCAGTGCCGCTGGCGATCAGCGTCAGGTCGCAGGCCGCCAGCGCCTCGTGCGATCGGCCCTCGAGCAGCATCAGGCCCTCCGGCCCGTGGCGTGCCACGAGCGCATCGACAAGCGGGCGCAATCCCGGCGCCACCGGCAGCACGAAACGAAGCTCGGTGCGCTGCGCTTGCAACCGCCGCGCGGCTTCGAGCAGCGTCGGTGCGATGTACTCGATCTCCGAGCGCCTGCTGCCCGGCAGCAAGGCGATCACGGTGTCGCTCTCGGCCACGCCGAGCGCACGCCGCGCCTCGGTGCGCGGCGGATCCAGCGGGATCGTGTCGGCCAGCGGGTGGCCGACATAACTGGCGCGCACACCATGTGTCTCGAGCAGCGCCGGCTCGAAGGGGAACAGGCACAACACGAGATCGGCGCTGCGCGCCAGACGCTGGGCACGGCCGCCGCGCCAGGCCCAGATCGACGGACAGACGAAGTGCACCGTCGGCACGCCCGCGGTCTTCAGCCGGGCCTCGAGAGCGAGATTGAAATCAGGCGCATCGACGCCGATGAAAGCGGCCGGGCGTTCGGCGAGCAGGCGCTCGGTGAGCCGGCGCCGGATGCCAGCGATCTCAGGGTAGTGGCGCAGCACCTCGACATAACCCCGCACCGCCAGCTTGTCGCTCGGCCACCAGGCATCGAAGCCGTGGGCTTGCATGCGCAGCCCGCCGATGCCGCCGGCCTGCAACTGCGGCCACCGCTGGCGCAGCCCGCCCAACAGCAGGCCGGCCAGCAGGTCGCCAGAGGCTTCGCCGGCGACCATGGCCAGGCGCGGCGACGGGTCGGCCATTGCCGGTCAGCGCACGATGCCGCGCTCGGCCGCGGCCAGGAAGCCGAGCATCATCTCGACGTCGGGCACGGCCTCGGGCACCTCGGAGCGCAGCGCCTCGATCTCGGCGCGTGCGGCTTCGAGCGTGAGCCCGCGCCGGTAGAGCGCGCGGTGCATCTTGCGCACGATGGCGATGCGCTCGGCCGAGAAACCCCGCCGGCGCAGCCCTTCTTGGTTGAAGCCCTGGGCTTGCACCGGGTTGCCCGCCGCCATGACAAAGGGCGGCAGGTCCTGCGAGAGGCGGGTCGAGAAGCCCGCCATCGCATGCGGACCGACGCGCACGAACTGGTGCACCCCCGTCAGGCCGCCCAGGATGACCCAGTCACCGATGTGCACGTGACCGGCCAACTGCACCGCGTTGGCCAGGATTGTGTGGCTACCGACTTGGCAGTCATGCGCCACGTGCACGTAGGCCATGATCCAGTTGTCGTCGCCGACGCGTGTGACGCCGCCGTCCTGCGCCGTGCCGGTGTTGAGGGTGCAGAACTCGCGGATCGTGTTGCCGTTGCCGATGTGCAGCTCTGTCGGCTCGCCGGCGTACTTCTTGTCCTGCGGCGCGGCGCCAGCCGAGACGAACTGGAAGATGCGGTTGTCGGATCCGATCGTGGTCCGGCCCTCGATCACGCAGTGCGGCCCGATCGTGGTGCCGGCGCCGATACGAACCTGCGGGCCGACCACGGTGAAGGCCCCCACGCTCACACCCTCGCCGAGCTCCGCCTTCGGGTCGACGAGCGCCGTCGAATGAACGTCTGCCATGGCCCAGTGCTCAGGGCACCTTGCGCATGGTGCACATGAGCTCGGCTTCCGCCGCCAGCTCGCCGTCGACCGAGGCCCGAGCGGCGTACTTGAAGACACTCGACTTGACGCGCAGCAGCGTGACATCGAGGATCAGCTGGTCACCAGGCTCCACCGGGCGCTTGAACCGTGCGCCGTCGATGCCGGCGAAGTAGTAGACCGTGTGCTCGTCGGGCTCGGTGCCGATGGTCTCGAATGACAACACCGCGGCCGCCTGCGCCAGTGCTTCGAGCATCAGCACGCCGGGCATCACCGGGCGACGCGGGAAGTGGCCGACGAAGTAGGGCTCGTTCATCGAGACGTTTTTCAGCGCTTTGATGCGAACGCCCTTCTCGAGCTCGAGCACGCGGTCGATGAGCAGGATCGGGTAGCGGTGCGGCAACCGCTTCATGATCTGGTGGATGTCCATCTTCATCGGTTCTTTGTCTCCAGGGCGCGGACGCGGTCGCGCAACGCGTGCAACTGACGCAGCGTCGCCGCATTCTTTTCCCAGGAAGCATTGTCGTCGAAGGGAAAGACGCCGCTGTACTGGCCCGGCTTGAGTATGGAGCGTGTCACCACCGTCGCGGCCGAGATGTGGACGTGGTCGGCAAGTTCGAGGTGGCCCAGGATGATGGCGCCGCCGCCGGCGGTGCAGTGCGCCCCGATGCGGGCGCTGCCGGCCACGCCCACGCAGCCGGCCAAGGCGCTGTGGGCCCCGATATGCACGTTGTGGCCGATCTGCACCAGGTTGTCGATCTTGACCCCGTCTTCGATCACGGTGTCGTCCAGTGCGCCGCGGTCGATGCAGCTGTTGGCACCGATCTCGACGTCATCGCCGATGCGCACCGCGCCCAGCTGTTCGATCTTCTCCCAGCGGCCGTCGTGGGGTGCAAAGCCGAAACCGTCGGCGCCGATGACGACGCCGCTGTGGACGATCGCACGCTGCCCGATGACACAGGCCGCGCCGAGCGTGACGCGCGCGGCCAGTTGCGAGTGGGCGCCGACCCGGGCGGATTCGCCGAGCACGGTGTGCGCCCCCAGCCGAACACCCTCGCCGACGACAGCACGCGCACCGATGACCACGAGCGGCCCCACGGCCGCACTCGGGTCGACCGTCGCGCTGGAGTCGACCACCGCGCTCGGGTGAACGCCCGGAGACGGCGCAGCACGGGATTGATCGGCCCACCACTGCGTCAGGCGCGCAAAAGCCAGGTAGGGGTCGGCGCAGACGATGGCGCTCGGACGCCCCTGAACGGCTTCACGCATCGGCTCGCCGACGATGACACAGCCGGCCTGCGACGTTGCCAGCTGCGCGCTGTAGCGCGGGTTGGACAAGAAGCTGATGGCGTCCGGCCCGGCGCTCTGGAGCGGTCCGATCCGGGTCACGAGGTGCTCGCCGTCGCCGACCAAGTCACCCCCTAGCAGGCGGGCCAGGGTCTGGGCACTGACCTGGACCACGCCGCTGCGCCGCTCTACTTGCCGGGCGTGGCGGGCGCGTTCAAGGCGCGGATGACGCGTTCGGTGACGTCGATGCGCGGGCTCACGAAGTAGACACCCTCGGTCAGGATGATGTCGAACTTCTCGCTGTCCATCAGTTGCTTGATGACCCGGTTGGCGCGCTCCACCACGGTCGACAGTTCTTCGTTCTTGCGCTGGTTGAGGTCTTCCTGAAACTCGCGCCGCTTGCGCTGCAGGTCGCGGTCCTGTTCGACGAGTTCGCGCTGGCGCCGGTTGCGTTCGGTTTCCGACAGGGTCGGGCCGTCCTTGTCGAGCTTGTCGGCGCCGGCCTTGAGGCGTGCACCCTGGTCGGCGAGTTCGCGGTCGCGCTTGCTGAACTCGGCCTCGAGCTTGGCCTGCGCCGCCTTGGCGGGCGTAGCCTCACGCAGCACACGCTCGCTGTTGACATAGCCGATCTTGATTTCCTGCGCCGGAGCAGCCGTGGCCACCGCCAGCAGTGCGGACGCCACGACAAGCAACTTCTTGGGAGATATCTTCATCAGAACGCAGTCCCGATCTGGAATTGGAACTCTTGGATTCTATCTGTCGGGAACGACTGAAGCGGCTTGCCCCAACTCAGGCGCAGCGGGCCCACCGGCGAGATCCAGCTCAGCCCGATGCCGGCGGAAGCGCGCAGGGTCGAGAAATCGACTTCCTCGCCGTCACGCCAGACGTTGCCCGCGTCGGTGAAGAGAAACACGCGCAGCGACTTGTCGTTGCCCGTCCCCGGCACCGGCACGTAGAGCTCACCGTTGATGTTGAAGCGCCGCGCGCCGCCGACGAAGGCGCCGGTCGGATCGACGACACCGAGCGAGCCCTGCTCGAAGACGCGCACCGAGCCGAGACCACCGCCGTAGAAGTTCTTGAAGATCGGGTACGGCCGACTGCCCAGGCCCTTGCCGAAGCCGATCTCGGTGTTGAGGCCGAAGGAGGTGCGCAGCGGCAGTGCCCAGTACTGCTGGTACTGCAGGTTGGTGCGGATGTACTGCACGTCACCGGCGATGCTCCACTCGAGGTTCACGCGTTTGTAGCTGCCGGCAGTGGGCGTGAGTACGTTGTCGCGCTGGTCACGCTGCCATCCCAGCGTCAGCGGCACCGCGGTGCTGGTGGGGCCGAACTGCTCTCGGTAGAGGAAGTAGCTGTTCGGCAGCGACGCCGTTGCCTTGATCTCGGTGCGCTCGACGCCGATGCCGAAGAACACGGTGTCGTTTTCGGAGAAAGGCACGCCGAAACGGATCGAGGCGCCGGGCGTGGCGATCTGGTATTCGTCACCCAGACTGTTCAGCGGCCGGCTCGTGCGGTAGTAGATGTCGATCGCACGCGAGATGCCGTCGGTCGTGAAGTACGGGTCGACGGTGCTGAACAAGGCAGTGCGGTTGTTCTTGCTCGTGTTGAGTTCGATGCCGAGGTAGTTGCCCGAGCCGAAGACGTTGTCCTGCTTGATCGACGCCGTAAGCGACAGCTTCTCGGCGTTCGAGAAGCCCGCGCCGAGCAGCAGGTTGCCCGTGGGCCGCTCTTCCACCGTCACGACCAGATCGACTTGGTCGGGCAGCCCGGCGACCTCGCTCGTCTCGACGCTGACTTCCTTGAAGTAACCCAGGCGCTCGACGCGGTCGCGTGACAGCTTGATCCGGTTGCCGTCGTACCACGAGGCCTCGAACTGGCGGAACTCGCGCCGGATGACCTCGTCGCGGGTGCGCGAGTTGCCCTGGATCTCGATCCGGCGCACGTAGACACGCCGCTGCGGTTCGGCCGTGAGCACGACCACGACCTGGCCGGTCGCACGGTCGATCTCGGGCCGCGGCTCGACGCGCGCAAAGGCATAACCCAGGCGACCGTACAGCTCGGTGAAGTTGCGCACCGTGGCGGCGACGTCCTCGCCGCGGTACGGCGCGCCGGGAACGATCCCGACCAGGCCGCGGAACTCCTCGTCGCGACCCAGGTATTGCCCCTCGAGGCGAACCGCCGTCACGGTATAGGGCTGGCCCTCGCGGATCGAGATCGCGATCGCGATCGACTGCTTGTCGGGCGAGATCGTGACCTGCGTCGACTCGATCGAAAACTCCAGGTAGCCGCGGTTGACGTAGTACGCGCGGATGGTCTCGAGGTCGGCGTTGAGCTTGGTGCGGGCGTAGCGGTCGGACTTGGTGTACCAGGTCAGCCAGCCGCTGACGGTCAGGTCCATCAACGAGCGCAAGGTGGATTCGCTGAAGGCGCTGGCGCCGTTGATGCGGATTTCGCTGATGCGCGCCGCGTCGCCTTCGGTCATCGTGAAGGTCACGTTGACGCGGTTGCGCTCGAGCGGGGTGATCGTCGTCACCACCTCTGCACCGTACAAGCTGCGCGACAGATACTGGCGCTTGATCTCCTGCTCGGCGCGGTCGACCATGGCCTTGTCGAAGGGCAGGCCCTCGCCGATGCCGGCATCTTTCAGCGACTTGGTGATGGCCTCCTTGTCGAACTCCTTGAGGCCGGCAAAGTCGACCGCCGCGATCACGGCACGCTCGTCGATGATGATGACGGCGACCTGCCCGTCGATCTCGATCCGCACGTCCTTGAAAAGCCCGGTGGCAAAGAGCGCACGCAGCGCGGTGGCGCCCTTGTCGTCGCTGTAGGTGTCACCGATGCGGAACGGCAGCACGGCGAAGACCGTGCCCGGGTCGGTTCGTTGCAGGCCTTCGATGCGGATGTCCCGCAGCACGAAGGGTTCCACGGCGAGCACCGCGGGCGAATAGGACGCCGCCGCAGCCACAACCAGCACCGCCACCGCACGCAGCGGGCCAATCGGAAAGAGAGATGACATCAAGGGATCAGTGCAGGCCGAGGAGTCGGGCCACGTCGTTGAAGAGGGCCACGGACATCATGACCAGAAGCACCGCGACACCGCCGCGTTGCAGGCGGTCCAGCCAGCGCTCGGGGATCGGGCGCCCGGTCACCCCCTCGAAAAGATAATACATCAGGTGCCCGCCATCGAGCATCGGCAGCGGCAGCAGGTTCAGCACACCGAGGCTCACGCTCACGAGCGCCAGGAAGGCCAGGTAATAACTGAGCCCCTGCTGCACCGACTGGCCGGCGTAGTCGGCGATCGTGAGCGGGCCGCTCAGGTTCTTGAGCGAAGCCTCGCCCACGAGCATGCGGCCGAGCATCTTCAAGGTCAGTGCGGACACCTCCCAGGTGCGCACCGCGCCCTGCACGATGCCGTCGACTGGCCCATGGCGCACGAGCACCATCTCGGCCGGACGCCCGACGTAGGCATCGATGCGCCCGCTGGCGGGAGCCCCGTTGCTGCCCTCGATTACACGCGGCGTGACCGTGAGCACGAGCGTGCGCCCATCGCGGTCGACCGTCCAGGCCATCGGGACACCGCCGTCGCCCTTGATCGCGCGCTGGATGCGTTCGCGCAGCGTCTGTGCATCGGTGACCTCGGTGTCATCGACACGCAGGATCCGGTCCCCCGCTTGCAGCCCTGCCACGGCCGCCGGGCCCGCGGTCTTGACTTCGCCCATCACCGGCTCGCTGAAGGGCGCGCCGAGGCCAATGCTTTTCATCAGCGCAGCGTCGACCTCCTTCGAGTCGATGCCGGACAGATCGAGCCGCACGACGCGGCTGCCGCGGCCGTCGCGCCCGCTCACCGTCAAATGCACCGGTTCGGCCTGCAGCGCCGCCTGCGTGGCGCTCCAGCGCAGGTCGGACATCGACCGCACATCGCGCCACTCGTTGCCGTCGGCCGAGATCGAACGCACCCAGTCGCCCGAGCGCAGACCCGCTCGCTCGGCCACGCTGGCTGGTGCAGGCGCGCTCAAGACCGCCTTGGGCTCCTCGACCCCGATCCAGTGCGCGCTGGCATAGAGCAGCACAGCCAGCGCCAGATTGGCGAGCGGACCCGCACTGACGATGGCCACCCGCTGCATCAGCGGGCGCTGGTTGAAAGCACGATGGCGCTCGGCCGGGTCGACCGCCCCCTCGCGCTCGTCGAGCATGCGCACGTAGCCGCCCAACGGCAGCGCCGAGAGCACGAATTCGCACTGGTCCGGCCCGTGGCGACGGCTCCAGATGACACGACCGAAACCGACCGAGAAGCGCAGCACCTTGACATTGCAGGCCACCGCCACGCGGTAGTGGCCGTACTCGTGGATCACGATCAACACGCCCAGCGTGAGCAGGAACGCGAGCACGGTGATGATCATCGGGCGAGCCCTTTCACGATTTGCGTGGCGGTGGCGCGCGCTGCTTCGTCCAGTGCCAGCAGTTCGTCGACCGAGGCGAGGCGCCCGCCGCGACCGGACAGCGCTTCGACAGTGCGCACGTTGACGCCGTGGATGGCGTCGAAGCGGATCGTGCCCGCCAGGAAGGCGGCGACGCCGACCTCATTCGCCGCGTTGAGCACCGCGGCGCTGCCGTCCGGACCTGCCAGCGCGTCGAAGGCGAGTTGCAGGCCCGGGAAGCGGCGCAGGTCCGGCACCTCGAAGGTCAGCGCCGAGAGCGCCGTGAGGTCGAGTCGGCTCGCGCCTGATTCGACGCGCTCGGGGTACGACAGGCCGTAGGCGATCGGCACGCGCATGTCCGGCGTGCCCATCTGCGCCAGCACCGAGGCGTCGCGGCACACGACCATCGAGTGGATGATGCTCTGCGGGTGGATCACGACGTGGATCTGCGACGGCGCCAGGTTGAAGAGCCAGCGTGCCTCGATCACCTCGAGTGCCTTGTTCATCATCGTTGCGGAGTCGACCGAGATCTTGCGCCCCATGACCCAGTTCGGATGCGCGCAGGCTTCGTCGGGTGTGACGTTCGTGAGCGTGGCCGGGTCGCGGCTGCGGAAGGGCCCGCCCGAGGCCGTGAGCACGATGTGGTCGATGTGCGCCGGCCAGCGGCTGCGGTCCTCTGGCAGGCACTGGAAGATCGCGGAGTGTTCACTGTCGATAGGCAGCAGCGTGGCGCCCCCCTCTGCCACCGCGGCCATGAAGAGGCCGCCGCCGACAACGAGCGCCTCCTTGTTCGCCAGCAACAGGCGCTTGCCCGCGCGCGCCGCGGCCATGCAGGGACGCAGCCCGGCGGCGCCGACGATCGCGGCCATCACGCTGTCGACCTCGCGCGCGCCGGCCACCTCGTCGAGCGCGGCGGCGCCGATGCGGATCTCGGTGCGGGGCGCACGCCCCGCCAGCGCCTGGCGCAGTGCCACCGCCTGCGTGTCGCCCGGTACGACCGCCACCGCGGGTTGAAAGCGCACGCACTGCGCGGCGAGTTCGTCGACACGGCGGAAGGCGCTCAGCGCCACGACCTCGAAGCGCTCTGGATGGCGCTCGACGACATCGAGCGTGTTCGCCCCCACCGACCCGGTGGAGCCCAGGACCGCCACCCGTTGGCGGCGTGAGGCGGTGTCGTGTGTCATCTCGACGTCAGCGCGAGCGCGATCGGGAACACCGGCAACAGCGCGTCGATGCGGTCGAGCACGCCGCCGTGGCCGGGCAGCAGGCGGCTGCTGTCCTTGGCACCGGCGGCGCGCTTGACGAGCGACTCGACCAGGTCGCCGACCACGCTCATGCCGGCCAGGGCGATCAGTGCGGCGGCACCGCCGACCGGCCCCAGCAGGCGCAGAAGTTCGGAGAACAGGCTCGGCCCGCTATCGGGGTGGGTACGCTGCCACCAGAGCCAGGCCGCGGCCAGTGCGAAGACACCGGCGACCCCCGACCAGACACCTTCCCAGCTCTTGCCGGGGCTGATCGACGGCGCCAGCTTGCGGCGCCCGACAGCCCGACCGCCAAAGTAGGCCGCGATGTCGGCGACCCAGACAACGCAGAAGATCGAGAGGATGAAGGCCAGACCCACGCCTCGTGCATGGCCGATCGCGAGCCAGAGCGCCCACAAAGCGACGAGCCCGATCGACCAGCGCGCGAACTTCGGCAGGCGGGGCCAGGCCGCCGGGCCGGCGCGCAAGGCAGCGCCGCCACCGAAGACCCAGATCGCCGCCGCCACCCACCAGACTGCGTTGGGTGTGTCGGCGGCCCAGCCGGCGAGCCAGGCCGCAGCACACAGCAACGCCAGGCTGCCGCCGAACGCCATCGAAAGGCGTGCACCGGCGCCGTTGAGCCGCCCCCATTCCCAGCCCGCGGCGCCGACAAGCAGCAGCATGAGCAACTGGAACGGCAAGGGATTGGCCGCCAGCAAGGCCGGGATCAGCAGCGCCAGCAACAGCACCGCGGTCAGTATCCGCTGGGCCAGCATGGGCGCTCAGCCGCCCTGGGGCAAGGCTTCGAGCGGGCGGATGGTCCCGAAGCGGCGATCCCGCCCCGCGTAGGCCGCAAGCGCCGCGTCAATGTGCGCAGCACCGAAGTCGGGCCACAGGCAATCGGTGAAAAAAAGCTCCGAGTACGCCGCCTGCCAAAGCAGGAAATTGCTGATGCGCATTTCGCCCCCGGTGCGGATGAACAGGTCCGGGTCGGGTGCAAAGCTGAGCGCGGTGTAACGGCCGAGCGCCTCTTCGGTGAGTTGCCCCGGCGCGATCCCGTCGGCGATCGCGCGCTGGCACGCCTGGACCACGTCCCAGCGCCCGCCGTAGTTGAAGGCCACCGACAGCGTGATGCGGCTGTTGTGCGCGGTGCTGGATTCGGCCTGCTCCCACGCTGCTCGCAGCTTGTCCGAAACCGCACTACGGTCACCGATGATGCGGATGCGAACCCCGTCGGCCGCCATGCGCGTGAGGTACTTGGAGACCGCGACCAGCACCAGCCCCATCAGGCCGGAGACTTCGTCGGATGGGCGCTTCCAGTTCTCGGACGAAAACGCAAACACCGTCAGGTACTCGACACCGCGTTCGGCGAACAGGTTCACCGCGCGCACCAGCGTGTCGACGCCGGCCTTGTGGCCGAAGAAACGCGGCATGTAGCGCTGCTTGGCCCAGCGCCCGTTGCCGTCCATGACGACGGCGACGTGGCGCGGGATGGGGGCGTGTCGATCCACGTTCGGCGGGCCTGCGGCAGGAGCGGGAGCGAGCCGGCTCAGACGGCCAGGATCTCGGCTTCCTTGGCGTGAACCAGTCGGTCGATCTCGGCCACGACGCGGTCGGTCAGCTTCTGCACTTCGTCCTGCGCGCGCCGTTCGTCGTCTTCGGACACCAGCTTGTCCTTGAGCAGCTTCTTGATCTGCTCGTTGGCGTCGCGGCGCACGTTGCGCACCGCGATTCGGCACTCTTCGCCGGCGTGGCGCACCACCTTCGTCAGATCGCGCCGGCGCTCCTCGGTCAGCGCTGGCATCGGCACCCGCAGCAGGTCACCCTGCGCAGACGGGTTCAGGCCCAGGTCGGACTCGCGGATGGCTTTCTCGATCTTGGGCGCGAGGCCCTTTTCCCAAGGCTGGACGCTGATCGTTCGCGCATCGAGCAGTGAGACGTTGGCGACCTGGCTGATCGGCACCATCGATCCGTAGTAGTCGACCTGGACCTGGTCCAGGATGCCCGGGTGGGCACGGCCGGTGCGGATCTTCTGCAACTCGCCCTTGAAGGTCTCGATGGACTTGGCCATCTTGCCTTCGGCGGTCTTCTTGGTATCTGCGATGGTCACGGTTCGGTCTCCTCAGACGTGGACGAGCGTGCCCTCGTCCTCGCCCATCACCACACGCCGCAGCGCGCCGGGCTTGAAGATCGAGAACACCCTGATCGGCAGCTTCTGGTCGCGACACAAGGCAAACGCGGTCGCGTCCATCACCTGCAGGTTCTTCGAGATCGCTTCATCGAAGCTGATCGTCGCGTAGCGTGTGGCGCCCGCGTCCTTCTTGGGGTCGGCGGTGTAGACGCCGTCGACCTTGGTCGCCTTGAGCACCACCTGCGCGCCGATCTCGGCGCCGCGCAGCGCGGCGGCGGTGTCGGTGGTGAAGAAGGGATTGCCGGTGCCGGCGGCAAAGATCACGACCTTGCCCTCTTCCAGGTACTGAAGGGCCTTGGGGCGCACATAGGGCTCGACGACCTGCTCGATCGCGATCGCCGACATCACGCGTGCGGTAATGCCTTCCTGGCGCATCGTGTCGGCGAGCGCAAGCGCGTTCATGACCGTGGCGAGCATGCCCATGTAGTCGGCGGTGGCACGGTCCATGCCGACCGAGCCGCCGGCCACGCCGCGGAATATGTTGCCGCCGCCGATCACGACCGCGACTTCGCAGCCGAGCTGGGTGATCCCCTGCACTTCCTGCACCATGCGAACGATCGTCGCGCGGTTGATGCCATAAGCATCGTCACCCATCAAGGCCTCGCCCGAGAGCTTGAGCAGGATGCGCTGGTACGCCGGCATTCGTTTCCTCGGTGTGGCTTCGGGGGGCAGTGTAAGCGGGGCGTTGGCGCAGCCCCGCCCCTCGGTACGCCTTACTGCGCCTTGGCAGCAGCCACTTGTGCAGCCACTTCGGCGGCGAAGTCGTCTACCTTCTTCTCGATGCCCTCGCCCACGACGTAGAGCGTGAAGCCCTTGAGCGTGGTGCCGGTGGCCTTGAGCATCTGCTCGACCGTCTGCTTGTCGTTCTTGACGAAAGTCTGGTTGAACAGCGAGACCTCCTTGAGGAACTTCTGCACCGAGCCGTCGACGCGCTTGGCGACGATTTCGGCCGACTGCGCCGGCTTGCCGGCGGCGACCGCAGCGGCCGCGTCTTCCGCAGCCTTCTCGGCCGCGACGCGGCGCTCGCGCTCGACCAGTTCGGCCGGCACCTGGGCCGAAGACAACGACACCGGCTTCATCGCCGCCACGTGCATCGCGACGTCCTTGGCCGCGACCTCGTTGCCGTCGAACTCGACCATGACACCGATGCGCGTGCCGTGCAGGTAGTGCGCGAGCTTGCCGCCATCGGCATAACGCTTGAAGCGGCGGATCGAGAGGTTCTCGCCGATCTTGCCGATCAGGCCCTTGCGCACATCTTCGACCGTCGGTCCGAAACCGTCCTGCGCCAGCGGCAACGCGGACAGCGCGGCGACATCGGCGGGGTTGTTCGCGACCACGAGTTCGGCGCAGCCCTTGCAGAAGGCCAGGAACGACTCGTTCTTCGACACGAAGTCGGTTTCGCAGTTGATCTCGATCAGGGCACCGGTACCGCCGCTCACCGCGGCAGCCACCACACCCTCGGCCGTGATGCGGGCCGAGGCCTTGCCGGCCTTGTTGCCCAGTTTCACGCGCAGGATCTCTTCGGCGCGGTCCATCGCACCCTCGGCTTCGGTCAGTGCCTTCTTGCACTCCATCATCGGCGCGTCGGTCTTGGCGCGCAGTTCGGCCACCATGCTTGCAGTGATTGCGGGCATACAGACTCCAATAGGACAGCGGGCCGCCGCCGAAGCGGCGCCCTTCAAGGACAGAGGATCGGGTTCAGGCTTCTTCGCGCACTTCGACGAATTCATCGCCGGAGGCAGCGGACTGCACGACTTCATTCGTCGCGTTGGCCTTGCCCTCGAGCACGGCGTCGGCGACGGCGCGTGCGTACAGCGCCACGGCCTTGGCCGAGTCGTCGTTGCCGGGGATGACGTACTGCACGCCGAGCGGCGAGTGGTTGGTGTCGACCACGCCGATGACCGGGATGCCGAGCTTGTTGGCTTCGGCAACGGCGATCTTGTGGTAGCCGACGTCGATCACGAACATCGCATCGGGCAGCGCGCTCATGTCCTGGATGCCGCCGATATCCTTCTCGAGCTTGGCGATCTCGCGATCGAACAGCAGCGCTTCCTTCTTGATCATGCCGTCCATGCCGGCTTCCTTGACGGCCTGCATGTCCTTGAGCTTCTTCAACGAACCCTTGACGGTCTTGAAGTTGGTCAGCATGCCGCCAAGCCAGCGCTGGTCGACGAAGGGCATGCCGCAACGGTGCGCTTCCAGGTTGACGACCTCGCGCGCCTGGCGCTTGGTACCGATCATCAGGACCGTGCCGCGCCGGCTGGCGAGCTGGCGCACGAACTTCATCGCGTCGTTGAAGAGCGGCTGCGTCTTCTCGAGGTTGATGATGTGGATCTTGTTGCGATGGCCGTAGATATACGGGGCCATCTTGGGGTTCCAGAAGCGAGTCTGGTGTCCGAAATGGACACCGGCTTCCAGCATTTCGCGCATGGATACGGTCACAAGCATCTCCGAAGGTTGGGTCTAGAATCCGGCACGAATTAAGACTGATGTTTCATGCTGAAACGATCGGTCGAAACACCTCTCGGTTGCCGGATCCGCGATTTGCAAAGGCCTCCTGGTGGAGCCCCTCGCACTCGATCTGTTCGCGCACTACTTGAATACGGCAGCACGTTGAAGACAAAGCCATTGATTTTAGCACGCTGTTTCTCGGCGCGCGCGACCCGGCCGCGCGCGCTCACGCGGCGGCGGCGCTGACATGCGCGTGGCCGTCGTCGGCGCCGGCATCATCGGCGTCACCACCGCGTACGAGCTCAGCACCGACGGCCACGAGGTCACGGTGTTCGAGCGCTGCGCCAGCGTCGCCGCGGAAGGCAGCTTCGCCAACGCGGGGGTGATCGCGCCCGGGTACGTCACACCCTGGGCCGCACCCGGCATGCCGCTGAAGGTCCTGAAGCACCTGTTCGCGCGCCACGCACCGGTGCGATTCGGCGCAGGCACGCTGGCGGCCACGCCGTGGCTCTGGCGCTTCGTGCGCGCCTGCGGCAGCCGCACCCATGTCGCGAACCGCACCCGCATGCAGGCGCTGGCGCAACTCAGCCGCGACCGCCTGGCCGACCTGAGCACGACGCTGCGGCTCGAGTACGAACAAGCCAGCGGCTACCTCGTGTTGATGCGCACGCCGCTGGCGCTGGCGCAGGCGCAGCCCGGGATTGCACTGTTGCGCGAGTTGGGGGTGGCCTTCGAGGTCGTCGATGCGGCGCGTTGCCACACCATCGAGCCTGCACTCCATCCCGGCGCGCCCCTGTACGCAGCGATCCACCTGCCGCGGGACGGCGTCGGCAATTGCCGCCAGTTCGCTCACCTGATGAAAGCGCATGCGCAAGCGCTCGGCGCGCGCTTCTGGTTCGGCCACCAGGTACACCGCCTCACGCCCGGCCAGGGGGTCGAGCTGGAGGTGAGCGGGCCCGACTCCGCGCAGGGTCTGCGCAGCGAGTCGTTCGATGCCGTCGTCGTGTGCGCCGGGAGTGAGGCCGGCGCGCTGCTGAAGCCGCTCGGGATCAGCCTGCCCTTGCTGCCGGTGTACGGCTATTCGGTGACGGCGCCGGTGCGCCAGATCGATGGCATTCCCGACAGCGGCCCGCGCTCGGCCCTCATGGACGAGCGCTACAAGGTCGCCATCTCGCGCCTGGGTCAGCGCATCCGGATCGCAGGCAGCGCCGAGATCGGCGGCCGACCGGGCGACTTGCGGGCGGCCGCACTGCACACGCTCTACAAGGTGCTCGAAGACTGGTTCCCGGGCGCGGCCGATCTGGCGAAGGCGCAGCACTGGAAAGGCGCGCGGCCGATGTTGCCCGACGGGCCACCCGTGATCGGCCCGAGCGGCGCACCGGGGGTCTGGCTCAACCTGGGGCACGGCTCGAGTGGCTGGGCCCTGTCGTGCGGCTCGGCGCGGGTGCTGGCCGATCTCGTCGGCGGCCGAGCAGCGCCGATCGACGTGGCCGGACTCGGCATCGAGCGGCTGCGCTGAGCCCTGGGGCAGCGGCGCACAATCGCGGCGTCGCGCCATGGAACCTTCAGACACCAGCCCGCCGCAGCGTGTACTGCCGGCACAGCTTGCGTGGCCGCTCTTTGGCGTCGCGGCATCGCGCCTGATCGAAGCACAGGAACTTGCGGCGCGCCCGGGCGGCCAACTCATGCACCAGGCTGGGGCTTCGGTGGCGCGGCTGGCGCTCGCGCTGGCACCCCATGCGCGCCGGATCTGGATCGCGGCGGGCCCTGGCGGCAATGGGGGCGACGGGCTTCATGCTGCGGCCGACTTGCGCCATTGCGGACGCGATGTCGTCGTGACGCTGCTTGCACAGCGCGACCGGCTGAGCGCAGACACACAGGCAGGCCTGCGCCGTGCCGAGCAAGCCGGCGTGACCATCCTGGGACAGCGCCCCGAGGGGCCCTTCGACCTTGTCATCGACGCCTTGCTGGGCATCGGCGCGAAGCGCGCCCCGGAGGGCG
>DATDER010000152.1:0-10304 GCA_036523095.1 Rubrivivax sp. | reverse complement strand
GCCCGAGCCAGATCTGCGTCGCACCGCCGAAGACGATGACCGCGAACACGAGCGCGAGCGCCCGTTGCGGCAGCCAGCCCGAGGCGAGTGTGGAGAGCAGGGTGCCCAGTGCCATCGCCGGCGCCAGTTGCCGGACCAGCGCCCAGTCCACGCTGCCTAGCCGGTGGTGCTCGCGCGCACTCGCGCTGGCCGTGAAAACCACCGAGGCCATCGCGGTGCCGAGCGCCAGGTGCAGGCCGTACGTGGGCGACAGCGCCTGGGCAGAAAACAGGGCGGCGAGTATCGGCACCAGGACCATGCCGCCGCCGATGCCGAGCAGCCCGGCCAAGAAGCCGATGCCCAGGCCGACCGTTGCATAGGCCAAGATCCACTGCATGAAGAGGCGCTTTCCGAGGGCTGTGCAGCAGTGTCGCATCCGGCCGGTTCGCAATGCTCCCAGCGCCGACGCCACGGATGCGTTAAGATAGAGCCTGCTAGATTTGCCCAAGACCGATTTGCTGAAGGTCTTCACCGCGCCCCTCTCCTAACGTGACGAGCTGCGCGGATCGAAATCCCCGAAAGTGATTGCTTGCGTTTTTCTGCACTGCGCCTGCATGTGCTTGCGCAGCACTTTCTGAGAGGATTTTTCGATATGACTACCCAAACCGGTACCGTGAAGTGGTTCGACGATGGCAAGGGCTTCGGCTTCATCACGCCTGAAGGCGGCGGCAAGGACCTGTTCGCTCACTTCAGCGAAATCCAGGGCGGTACGGGCTTCAAGAGCCTGGCCGAAGGCCAGCGCGTGGAGTTCGAAGTCAAGCAAGGCCAAAAGGGCCCGCAAGCTTCGGCCATCCGCCCGGTGTAATGCCCGAGGCTCCTTGAGCCAACAAAAGACCGCAGCCTTGGCTGCGGTCTTTTTCTTTGTGGAGACGAAAGATGAAGAACCTGCAGGAAGCGACCGAGCGGATCTGCGAACTGAAGGGGAGTCTCGTCGCCCTCGACGCGCTCGTCACCGCGATGCTGCGTGCCATGCCCTTGTTAGGCCGCGGCGAATTGCCGGCGCTGTTCCAGTCGCACGCCGAAGTGGCACGCACGGTGCTGCTGAACACGCCGATCTCGGAGCACACGCTCGCCGCCTTCGAACACGACGTTCGGCGCATGGGCCAGATGGTGGGCGTGCAGCCCGCCGCAGCCGGCTGACGCCAGCAGCCTCCAGCGCACCCGCGCTCTTGACACTAGACCGACTGGTCTAGAGAATACGGGCATGGCTACCGTCGACCGCAAGCCCGGAACCCGCGACCGCCTGATCGCCACGATGTCGCGGGCGCTGCAGCGCCGCGGCCTGCACGGCGTGGGGCTGAACGAACTGCTCGCCGAAGCGCAGGCGCCCAAGGGTGTGCTGTACCACCACTTCCCGGGGGGCAAGACGGAGCTGGCGGTGGCCGCAATCCATGCCACCGTGGTGCGCATCACGGCGTCGCTCGACCAGCTGATCGCCGCGCGCGCCGACCCGCTGCCGACGCTGCGCGGCTGGCTAGCCGCGGCGCAGAAGCAACTCGAGCAGAGCGCCTTCGAGCGCGGCTGCCCGCTCGCCACCGTGGCGCTGGAGTCGACCGCCGACGACGGCGCGATCCGTGCGGCGCTGGCCGAAGGCTTCGACGCCATCCGCGAGCGATTGGCAGCGATGCTGGCGACCGCGGGCTTGGGCCCGGCGAAGGCGCGCACGCTGGCGGCGCTGATCGTAGCGGCTTACGAAGGCGCGCTGATGCAGGCGCGTGTCGCCGGCAACACGCAGCCCATGGGCGACACCGCCGAGGCGCTGATCACGCTGCTGCAAGTGGAACTCTCGGCACGGAGCCCCGCATGACGAAGGGTGCAGATACCCTGCCACGGGCCCAGCAAGTGCAACTTCGCGCCGCGGACGGCTATGTGCTCACGGCGCTGCGTTACCCCGCCCATGGTGCCGTCGACGGCCATCTGGTGGTCGCCGGTGCCACGGGTGTGCCACAACGCTTCTACCGCCGCTTTGCCGAACACGCCAGCGCCCAGGGCTTCACGACGCTGACACTGGACTACCGTGGCATCGGCCTGTCGCGCCCGGCTTCGTTGAAGGGGTTCCGGATGGATTACCTCGACTGGGCGCGCCTGGACCTGGCGGCGGCGGTCGATGCGATGGCGAGCGACACGCCGCCGCTCTTCATGGTCGGCCACTCCTTTGGCGGCCATGCTTTCGGCCTGCTGCCCAACCACGATCGTGTGGCACGTTTCTACACCTTCGCCACCGGCGCAGGTTGGCACGGCTGGATGCCGCCGCTGGAGCAGTTGCGTGTGTTGGTGATGTGGCGCCTGCTCGGGCCGTTGCTCACGCGCTGGAAGGGCTACCTGCCCTGGCGCCTGCTCGGCATGGGCGAGGACCTGCCCTTGAACGTCTACCGGCAGTGGAAACACTGGTGCCGATACCCGCATTACTTCTTCGACGACCCGGCGATGGCGCACGTGGCTGAAAGCTTTGCGCAGGTTCGCACGCCGATCATCGCCGCCAACGCGCTGGACGACCACTGGGCGCCGCCACGCTCTCGCGATGCGTTCATGGCGGGCTACCCCAAGGCAGCCTGGCAGGCCGTGGACGTGGACCCGCGCCGTGCGGGCCTCGGCCCGGTCGGCCACATGGGCTACTTCAGGCCCGCTGCGCGGCCGCTCTGGGACGGCGTGCTCGACTGGTTCCGCCTCCACCCACCTGCCACCACCCCCACCATCGTCTGATACGAGGAGCCCAGATGGCCACGCTCGAGTCCTTCAATCAACGCGGAGAAGGCAAGCTGCCCGGCCACCTGGGCATCGTCTTCACGCAGGTCGACGAACACCAGGTCCGCGCCGAAGTGCCCGTGAAGGCGCACCTGATGGCGCCCAACGGCTACCTGCATGCGGGGGCCATCGTGACCCTGGCCGACACCTGTTGCGGCTACGGTTGTGTGGCCAGCCTGCCGGCGGGGGCCAGCGGCTTCACCACGATCGAACTCAAGTCCAACCACCTGGGCACCACGCTCACCGGCACGGTGGACTGCGTCGCCACGCCCGTGCACCGCGGGCGCACGACGCAGGTCTGGGACGCCACCGTGACTCACCGCGAAAGCGGCAAGACGCTGGCGCTGTTCCGCTGCACGCAGATGATCCTCTGGCCGCGCGCCTGACGCGGCGGCCAGAGGCCCTGCTCAGCCGATCCGGCGAGCCCAGTGCTCGGTGAGCGGCGAGCGCGCCTTGGCACCCAGGCGCTCGTTGAGCAGGTGGCGCGCAAGACGGGGCCGGCCGGCGCGGATCGCAGCGTCGATCAGGGTCTGGTCGATCACGTCGCGCTGCGCGTGGCTGCCGCCCAGGCGCTGGCAGCTGTCGCGCACGGCCGAGAGCTGCTCCACCGCCGTGTCGAACCGGCGGTGGCCGTAGGCCACCAGGCCGCGCAGCAAGGGCAGGCCGACAGCGCTTTCGACCGAGCCGGCATCGCCCGCTGCCACGCTGCTCTGCTGCACCACATCGACGATCCGTGCCGCCGCGTCGACACGCCCGGCGCCGATCTGCGCCAGCACGGCATGCATGTCGTTGAAGCTGGTGTAACCCGCATCGGGTGCCTGCACCGGCCAGCCGTCCGCGGCGCTGCCCCAGCGTTCGCCGAGGTCGACACCCATCAGCTGCAGGCGCCACATCAGCGCGGTGATGTCGATGCGTTGCAGCACGGTGGCCGACCCGGGTGCGATCCGGCTATCGAGCAGCGTCAGCGCGGCTGCGTTGTCGCAGCGCTCGAGGTGGAACACGGCCAGGTGCCACCAGTTGTGAAAGGCGAACGCGTTGTCCGGCGCCCAGTCGGCGCTGCGGGCGTTGAGCCACGCTGCGCCGCGCTCCCACTGGCCCTGCATCTCGTGCACATGCGCTACCGCGTGTACGGCCCAGACGTCGCGTTGCTCCAGCGCCAGCGCCGCATGGCCGGCTTCGAGTGCCTGCGGGTAGAGGTTGTTCTCCTCGAGCCCGAAAGCGTGCATGCCGAGCACGAAGCCGTACAGCGGCGCCGAAGGCGACCACTCGGGCAGCACGCGCGCCACACGCCGCATCAGGTTGCGGGCATCGCCGCGCGCGAAGTCGAACAGGTGCGCCGAGAGCAGCGCGAGCAGGTCCTGCGGGTGGTCGATCAGCAGCTGTTCCCACAGATCGCACGCCGCCTGCCAGCGCCCATCGGCGCAAGCCTGCGTGGCGGCGATGTGGCGCCGTTCGCGCTCGGTGCAGGGGCCGGCCTCGGCGAGCGCGCGAGCGTGTGCCAGGCATTGCCGGGCCATCACGGAGAAGCCGTGTTCGGTCGTCGCGAGCAGGCCGTTGGCCTTCATCACGTGCGGCAGCGGCCAGCGCGGGTCTTCGGCCGCGGCGGCGTCCAGATCGGCGATCGGGTCGCCCACGTACGACAGCAGGCGCCACAGGCCGCGCTCGGCGTGCTCCAGCGCCGCCTTCGAGGTGGTGGAGACAGGGCAGCCGCGGGCGTCGAACGACGCGCCGCGTGTGGGCCTGTGTCGCTGCGTGGTGCGGAGCGCAGTGGTTTCTTCAGTGGTGAGGGCCAGGGTGGTCATGGTGTTTCTTTCGAGGTCTTTCAAGGGGTTGAACAGGTGAGGGCGCCAGCGTAGGGAGCGCGCGTCCCCTGGCCGTCCCTGCGCAAATGCCGCCACGGGCTGCTACAAACGGGGCGATGGATCGCAGCCCGGGCCGACCTTCACTCGCCTTCCGCTTCTTCGGCGCGCCGAAGATCCTGGACGGCGAGCGCGACCTGCAACTGGCCCTGCGGCGCGGGGTCGCGCTGCTCGCGTTTCTGGCGCTGGCGCGTGGACCGGCGCCGCGTGCACACCTGATCCAGCTGCTGTGGCCCGAGGCCGACGAGCCGACCGGCCGCACGCGCCTGCGCCGGCTCGTCTACAACCTCGAGGACAAGCTCGGGCGAGCGCTGTTCGACGCCGCGGGCGACACGCTGGCCTTGCAGGACGGCGTGGCCGAGGTCGATCTGCTGGTGTTCACGCAGGCCGCGCGCGGGCTCGTCGGCAACGGCAGCGCGCCCCTGCCTGCAGTGGCGCTGGACGGTTGGAGCGCCTGGGTCGAACGGGCCAGCCTGCCGCTCCTGCACGGGCTCAGCTTCGAGTCCGACCTGTTCGACGACTGGCTGCGCCAGCAGCGCCTCGACCACGAACACCTGCTGTCGCGTGTGCTGGTGCACCTGAGCGATGCCTGCGCGGCCCAGGGCGACATCGCCGCGGCGATCCGCGCGGCCGAGCAGCTGCTGCGGATCGACCTCTACAACGAGCCGGCCTATGTGCGCCTGATGCGGCTGCACTCCGTGCAGGGCAACGCGGCCGGTGTCGAGGCGGTCTTCATGCGCTGCGCCGACGCCTTGCGCGCCGAGTTCGGCATCAAGCCGGGGTTGGAGACCGAACAGGCCTACCTCGCCATCGTGCAGGGTCTGCAGCGGCCGCCGCCGACGGCCGGCGTGGCGGCGGCCTTCCGCCTGCGCTTCGCCGAGTCGGGCCAGGGGGCGGTGGCTTACGCCACGCTGGGCGCCGGGCGCGAGGTGCTCGTCTTCATCACCGGGTTCCTGTCACACATCGAGATCGGGTGGGAGCAGCCCGTCATCCGTCGCACGCTGCAGGCGCTGGCCGCTCGTTTCACTGTCGTGCTCTTCGACCGCCGCGGCGCCGGCCTGTCGGAGCGGCTCGGTGCGGTGGCCAGCACCGATGCGGTGGCGGGCGACGTGCTGACGATCCTCGACCACGCGGGCATCGGCAAGGCCTGGCTCTTCGGCTCCACCGAAGGCGGCGCCGTCGCTCTGCAGCTGGCGGCGCGCCGGGCCGAGCGTGTGCAAGGCTTGCTGCTGTACGGCACCACGGCGCGTGGCAGCTGGGCCGAAGACCACCCCTGGGCGCTGACCCACGCCGCCTTCGAGCGCTGGCTGCAGCGGCTGCTGGCGGACTGGGGCGGGCCGACCAGCCTGGAGACCTTTGCGCCGTCGGCGCAGCAGGACCCGGCGCTGCGTGCCTGGTGGGCGCGCCTGCTGCGCCACGCCGCTTCGCCGGCGAGCATGGGCCAGACCCTGCGGGGGCTGCGTGATGTCGATGTGCGTGCGCTGTTGCCCAGCATCGGCGTGCCCACGCTGGTGATGCACCGGCGCGGTGACCGCGCGGTGCGTTTCGAAGCCGGTGCCGACCTGGCGCGGCGCGTGCCCGGCGCGCGGTTCCTGCCGCTCGAGGGTGACGACCACTTCTGGTGGTGTGGTGACACCGCGGCCTTGCTCGACGCCGTCCACGCTTTCACGGGATTGCAAGCAAAAACCGCATAAGCATGCGCCGATCGATTCGTTCCGCGGCGCGCGGCGCGTTCCTAGGATGAGGGCAGTCGAGTTCTCAACCAGGTACCTCATGAAGCACCTCCCCTCCTTCCGGGCCCTTGCCACCGTCGCCCTCATTGCCGTGGGCACCACCGCGGCCCACGCCAAGGACATCACGCTGCTCAATGTCAGCTACGACCCCACGCGCGAGCTTTACGTCGAATACAACAAGGCCTTTGCCGCGCACTGGAAAGCCAAGACGGGTGACGTCGTGAGCGTCAAGCAGTCGCACGGCGGCTCGGGCAAACAGGCACGTTCGGTGATCGACGGGCTCGAAGCCGACGTCGTGACCCTGGCGCTGGCCTACGACGTGGACGAACTCGGCAACGTCGGCAAGCTGATCCCGGCCGACTGGCAGAAGCGGCTCAAGCACAACAGCTCGCCCTACACCTCGACCTACATCTTCCTCGTGCGCAAGGGCAACCCGAAGGGTGTCAAGAACTGGGACGACCTGGTCAAGCCAGGCGTCTCGGTCATCACGGCCAACCCCAAGACCTCGGGCGGCGCACGTTGGGGTTACCTGGCGGCCTATGGCTTCGCGCTGAAGCAGCCGGGTGGCAACGACACCAAGGCCAAGGACTTCGTGGCCAAGCTGTTCTCCAACGTGCCAGTGCTCGACTCGGGTGCGCGCGGCTCGACGGTGACTTTCGCCGAACGCGGTGTCGGCGACGTGCTGCTGGCGTGGGAGAACGAGGCCCATCTCGCGTTCAAGGAGTTCGGCGCCGACAAGTTCGACATCGTCTACCCGCCGATCAGCATCCTGGCCGAGCCGCCGGTGACGGTGATCGACAAGACGGTGGACAAGCGCGGCACACGCGATGTCGCCACCGCCTATCTGGAGTACCTGTACTCGCCCGAAGGGCAGGAGCTGGCGGCGAAGAACTACTACCGGCCGACCGACACCAAGGTCGCGGCCGCGTACGCCAAGAACTTCCCCAAGGTGAACCTCTTCACCATCGACGACACCTTTGGCGGCTGGAAGCTGGCGCAGAAGACCCACTTCGCCGACGGCGGCGTGTTCGACCAGATCTACACCAAGAAGTAGCGCGGCGCCGCCATGCTGCTTTCGCGCGCGCTCCTCAAGCGCCACAGCGTGCTGCCGGGTTTCGACCTGGCGCTCGGTTTTGCGCTGCCGTATCTCAGCCTGGTCGTGCTCCTGCCGCTGTCGGCGGCGTTCCTGAAGACCTTCACGCTCACCTGGGGCCAGTTCGTCGACGCCGTGAGCACACCACGCGTGCTGGCGTCGTACCGCCTGACCTTCGGCGCGTCCTTCCTTGCCGCGTTGCTGAACGCGGCCTTCGGGCTCATCGTGGCCTGGGTGCTGGTGCGTTACAAGTTCCCGTTCAAGCGCGTGATCGACGCGCTGGTGGACCTGCCCTTTACGTTGCCCACGGCGGTGGCCGGCATCGCGCTGACGGCGATCTACGCCCAGAACGGCTGGATCGGCCAGTGGCTGCCGTTCAAGGTCAGCTTCACGCCTGTGGGCGTGTGGGTCGCGCTGGTCTTCATCGGGCTGCCGTTCGTGGTGCGCACTCTGCAGCCAGTGCTCGAGGACGTGAACCACGAGTTGGAGGAGGCCGCGGCCACGCTGGGGGCGAGCCGCTGGCAGACGTTCACCAAAGTCATCTTCCCGGTCGTGATGCCGGCGCTGCTGACGGGCTTTGCGCTCGCCTTCGCGCGGGCGCTGGGCGAATACGGCTCGGTCATCTTCATCGCCGGGAACATGCCGATGGTGAGCGAGATCACACCGCTGGTGATCATCACCAAGCTCGAGCAGTACGACTACGCCGGCGCGACTGCGATCGCGGTCGTGATGCTGGTGTCGGCGTTTGTGATGCTGCTCGTCATCAACCTGCTGCAGGCCTGGGCGCGCAAACGCCAGGGCGGCTTGTGAGCGCCGCCGCCAGCGTGCTGCCCGCGGCACCGGCGACGGATGCCGTGTCGCCCCGTGCGCTGCGCTCGGCGACGACCGAACCGGTCTGGGTGCAACGTGTGCTGATCGGCATCGCGCTGCTGTTCATGACGGTGTTCCTCTTCGTGCCGCTGGTCACGGTGTTCTTCGAGGCCTTCAAGAAAGGTGTCGATGTCTACCTGGCCGCGATCACCGAGCCCGATGCGCTGTCGGCGATCAAGCTCACGCTCATCGCTGCGGGCATCAGCGTGCCGCTGAACCTGCTGTTCGGCATCGCGGCGGCGTGGGCGATCACCAAGTTCGACTTCCGCGGCAAGAACCTGCTGCTGACGCTGATCGACCTGCCGTTCAGCGTGAGCCCGGTCATCGCCGGGCTGATCTACGTGCTCGTTTTCGGCTTGCAAGGCTGGTTCGGCGAAATGCTGCGTGACCACGACTTGAAGGTCATCTTCGCGGTGCCTGGCATCGTGCTGGCGACCGTGTTCGTGACCTTCCCCTTCATCGCGCGCGAGCTGATCCCACTGATGCAGGCGCAGGGCATCGAGCAGGAAGAAGCGGCACGTGTGCTGGGCGCCGGCGGCTGGCAGATCTTCTGGCGCGTGACGCTGCCCAACATCAAGTGGGCGCTGCTCTACGGCGTGATCCTCTGCAACGCCCGGGCGATGGGCGAGTTCGGCGCCGTGAGTGTGGTCTCGGGCCACATCCGCGGGCAGACCAACACGCTGCCCCTGCACATCGAGATCGTCTACAACGAGTACCAGTTCGCGGCGGCCTTTGCCGTGGCCTCGCTGCTGGCCGGTTTGGCGCTCGTGACGCTGGTCGTCAAGTACGTGATCGAGCAGCGTGTCAAGGCGTCGATGAAGACGCCCGGAGAGAGAAGCGAATGAGCATCGAAGTCAGGAACCTCAACAAGCGCTTCGGGGCCACGGTCGTCTGCGACAACCTGAACCTCGAAATCCCCGATGGCGAACTGGTGGCGTTGCTCGGCCCCTCGGGCTCGGGCAAGACGACGCTGTTGCGCATCATCGCGGGCCTCGAGGTGCCCGACAGCGGCAGCGTGCGCTTCCACGGCGCCGACGCCACCGACACCGACGTGCGCGATCGCAACGTCGGATTCGTGTTCCAGCACTACGCGCTCTTCGGCCACATGACGATCTTCGAGAACGTGGCCTTCGGGCTGCGTGTGCGGTCGAAGGCGACACGCCCCGACGAAGGGACGATCAAGTCCAAGGTGATGCAACTGCTCAAGCTGGTGCAACTCGACTGGCTCGCCGACCGCTACCCGCACCAGTTGTCGGGCGGACAACGTCAGCGCATCGCGCTGGCGCGTGCGTTGGCGGTCGAACCCAAGGTGCTGCTGCTCGACGAGCCTTTCGGCGCCCTCGACGCCAAGGTTCGCAAGGAACTGCGCCGCTGGCTGCGCCGGCTGCACGACGAGGTGAACGTGACCAGCGTTTTCGTCACGCACGACCAGGAAGAGGCGATGGAAGTCGCCGACCGTGTGGTCGTGATGAACCAGGGCCGCATCGAGCAGCAGGGCACACCCGACGAGGTCTACGACCGGCCGGCCTCACCCTTCGTGCTGCAGTTCCTCGGTGACGTGAACCTGTTCCACGGCCGCCTCGGCCGCGCGCCGGCGGGGGACACCGCCTCGGCCGACGTGAGTTATGTGCGCCCGCACGAGCTGGAGATCGTCGCCGCGGCGGGCGACGGCACCTGGCCGGTGACGCTGAGCCAGACGCTGACGGTCGGCCCCAACACCCGCATCGAGTTCAAGCGCGATGCCGACGACAGTTATGTCGATGTCGAGCTGCCGCGCGAGGCCTTTGTGCGGCTGCGCGACAGCCTCGGCCTCGTGCCCGGCAGCCGGGTGCACCTGAAGCCGCGGCGGGTCACGCGCTTCGGTGTGCCCGAGCCGCTGCCCGACCCGGCGGCGATGATCTGATGGGCCGGCTCAGATATCGAAAGCCGAGCCCGGCTCCGACGCCATCGCTCGGTTCACCAGTT
>DATDER010000151.1:0-2826 GCA_036523095.1 Rubrivivax sp. | reverse complement strand
TGATCGACAGCCTGGTCGTGCGCTCGGGTGACGTGCTGGCCGCCGGCACGGTCTACCTGGGCACCACAGTTTTCGCGCTCGGTGTGTCGCAGTTCGCCGCGATCAATGTGGTGCTGGTCCTTGCCTGGCTCGCTGCGTCGGTGATGACCGGGTTGGAATTCCGCCGCCGCAGTGCCGTGCCGGCCAAGGCGGCCGCATGACCTCGTTGGCGCCGCCGAGCGCGCCGCCGCGGCCCGTGCCGCCGAAAGTCAAGCGTCCGTCGCTGCGCATTCTGGCCGGCCTGCTCGCCGGCGTGGCGGTCGGGCTCTTCTTCGGCGAGGACGCGGCGGTGCTGCAGCCGTTGGCCGACCTGTACATCCGCGGCATGCAGATGACGGTTCTGCCGTACCTCGTGCTCACGCTGGTCGGCGGGATGGGGCAGTTGGAACCGGCCACCGCGCGGCGCCTGGGCCTGCGGGCTGCCGCGCTGCTGGGCCTGCTGATCGTATTGGCCTGCGCGGTCATCGCGGTGATGCCGCTGGCCTACCCGGCGCTGGTCAGTGCGTCCTTCTACAGCGACGCACTGATCGAACCCGCGCAACCGTTCGCTCTGGGGGAGCTGTACGTGCCGTCCAACCCGTTCTACGCGATGGCCAACGCCGTCGTGCCGGGGCTGGTGCTGTTCAGCTCGGCGGTGGGAGTGGCTCTCATCGGCGTGCCCGACAAGGCGCCGCTGCTGGCGAGCCTGCAGGCGCTGGAGCGCGCAGTGGTGCGGGTCACGCAGCTCGTGTTGAGCCTGACGCCGTACGGCGTGTTCGCGATCACGTCGTCAGTGGCCGGCACGATCTCGCCTGAATCGCTGGGCCGGCTGGAGGTCTACTTCGTGCTCTTCGGCGCCGCTGCGCTGCTGCTGGCCTTCGTGGTCATTCCACTGGCGGTAGCCGCGCTCACGCCCTTTGGCTGGCGCCAGGTGGTGGGCATGTGCCATGAGGCGCTGCTGACCGCGTTCGTCGCCAACAGTGCCTTCATCGTGCTGCCGATGCTTGTGGAGAGGGTCAAGGCGGCACTGGCTGCGCAAGCCATGGACTCGACCGATACGCGCTCCGCCGTCGACGTGGTGGTGCCGATCTCGTTCGTCGTGCCCAACGCCGGCAAGCTGTTGACGCTGCTGTTCGTGCCTTTCGCCGCCTGGCTGGCAGGCGACCCGCTGGGCCTCGATGCCTACTTCGCGCTGTTCGGCGCCGGCATTCCAAGCTACTTCGCCAAGGCCCAGGTGGCGCTGCCTTTCCTGATGGATCTGCTGGGCGTGCCGCACGACCTGTTCAACCTCTACATCCCGTCGAGCATCATCACCGGGAAATTCGATTCGATGGTCACGGTGATGAGTCTGCTGGCGCTGGCGCTGCTGACGGCCAGTGCAGTGTCGGGCCGTCTGCGGATCGAACCGCGTCGCATCGCGCGGGCGGTGCTGATCACGCTGGCTGCTACGCTGGTCACGGTGGGGAGCCTTAAGGTGGGCCTGGCTCACGCCGTCGACACCGTGTACCGCAAGGACGAGGCGCTGACAAACATGTACCTGCCACGCGCCACGCTGCCGGTCGTGCTGCTGGCCGAGGCGCCACCGGCCGAAGCCGTGTCCACCCCGGCGCCACAGCGCATTCGTGCGCGGGGGGTGCTGCGGGTGGCCTTCGTCGGCGACCGCGTGCCGTTCGCCTTCGTCAACGCGAGGGGCGAACTCGTGGGCATGGAGGTCGAGCTGGCCCAGCGGCTGGCGCGGGACCTGGGCGCCAAGAAGGTCGCCTTCGTCCCGGCGGACCTCGGCCAGATGGCCCGGCTGCTGGCCGAAGGCCGCATCGACGTGGCGATGGGCCTGCCCTACCTGCCCGAACTGGTGACGCAGGTGGCCTATTCGTTGCCGTACCTGGACAGCACGCTGGGACTCGTGGTCCGCGACGAACTGCGCGACGACTTTGCCTCGGCCGCCCGCCTCGCTAGGCGCTCGCCGGTGACCATCGCGCTGCCGGGCGACCTGCCTGCGTTGCAGGATCGCCTGCGCGAGCAACTGCGCGGCGTGGACCTGCGCTTTGTCGCGCTGCCGTCGCCCAAGGACTTCTTCGAAGGCAGGGCGCCGAACGTCGACGCCTTCGGCATGTTGGCCGAGGCCGGTGCGGCCTGGTCGATCCTGTACCCCGCCTATGCGGTGGTGGTGCCGCAGCCGGGGGCGATCGCGACACCGGTCGGCGTCGGTATGCGCAGGGGTGACGCCGAACTGGCCGGCGTGGTCAACGACTGGCTCGTGATCCAGCGCAGCGCCGGGGTGTTGAGCCAGATGCGAGACTACTGGGTGCTCGGCCATGGGGCCCGGAAGACCGGACCCCGCTGGTCGATCCGACACGACGTGCTGGGCTGGGACCGCCGTCCCGACTGGCCGGCCCGATGATTCCCGAACACGGAGATGCCCGAGCGATGCCCCCACTTCAAGACCTGACCCGGAAAGCGCTGCGTTCGCTGCTGCTGGCCGCCACGATGGGCGCGAGCGCCGTTCTGGCGGCGCCACCTGCGGCGACCGCCGACAGCACGGCGGCGCAGTACAAGCGCTGGATCGTCGAGATGAAGGACCAGCCGCGCGGCCCCTTCAGCGGCATCAAGTGGTTCTGCCGCGACGGCCGTGTGCTGGCCCCCAAGGACTACGCCTGCGCCGGCAAGGGCCAGGGTTGGCAGCATGGCGAGTGGAACGACAGGACGCGCCAGATCCGTGCTCAGGGCTACCTGGTCGCCAACCTGCTGGCCGGGCTGGATGTCGAGAAGGCGCTCGCCGACCCGGTTTTCGCCGACACCTACGCGCAG
>DATDER010000150.1:0-11030 GCA_036523095.1 Rubrivivax sp. | reverse complement strand
GGCCGAGCACACTCAGCACGATCGCCACGCCGGGGTACACCGCGAGCATCGGCGCCTGGAACATCTGCGACTGCGCTTCGTTGAGCATGCGGCCCCAGCTCGGCTGCGGCGGCTGGGTGCCGAGGCCGAGGTAACTCAGCGCCGCTTCGGCCAGGATGGCGGTGGCAAAGGCGATCGTCGCCTGCACGATGAGCTGGTTCGCGATGTTGGGCAGCACGTGGTCGAGCGTGATGCGCAGCGGGCCTTTGCCGGCGGCGCGCGCCGCGAGCACGTATTCACGCGACCAGACGGCGTTGGCCGCGCCGCGTGTGATACGCGCGAAGACGGGGATGTTGAAGATGCCGATGGCGACGATGCTCATCACCAGGCCGGGGCCGTAGATCGCGGTCAGCATGATGGCGCTCAGCAGCGCCGGGAAGGCGAAGGTGAAGTCGCTCGCACGCATCACCAGTTCCTCCACCCAGCCCCGTTTGGCCGCCGCCAGGCAACCGAGGAAGACGCCCACGCCCAGGCCGATGCCGACCGCGATGACCCCCACGACGATGCTGTTCTGCGCCCCGACGAGCAGTTGAGACACGATGTCGCGCCCCAGGCTGTCGGTGCCGAGCCAATGCGCCGCGCTTGGGCCCTGCAGCTTGTTCGGGATGTCGATGTCGGCCGGCGGGTAGGGCGACCAGAACAGCGACAGCAGCGCCATCGCGGCAAGCAGCGCCGTGAGCACGCCTCCGATGACGAAACTCGGGTGCCGGCGCGCGCGCTCCAAAAAGCTCATGACCGCCCCTCGCCCTCGGGGTACCGCGGCCGGTCCCCCGAGGGAACAGCCGCTTGCTTGGGACGCCCCGGCTCGGCGCCGCTCATGCGTCGTGCCGCCGCAGCCGCGGGTCGATCAGCGCATACAGCACATCGACCACGAAGTTGACCACCACCACCACCGCGGCCAGCAGCAGCACCACGTCGCGCACCACGACCAGGTCGCGGTTGGCGATGGCCTGGAAGATGAGCCGCCCGACGCCCGGCAGCACGAAGACGTTCTCGACCACGATCGTGCCGGTAACGAGGTTGGCGAACTGCAGCCCCATCACCGTCAGCACCGGGATCATCGCGTTGCGCAGCACGTGGCGCCACAGCGCCTGGCGCCGCGACAGGCCCTTGGCGCGAGCGGTGCGCACGAAGTCTTCGCGCATCACTTCCAGCACCGCCGAACGTGTGACACGCGCCAGGATCGCCGCCTGCACCAGCGCCAGCGCCACCGACGGCAGGATCAGCGCCTTCAGGCCGTCCCACAGCCCGCCGCCGTCGTCTTCGCTCCAGCCCGGGAAGCCGCCCGCGCTGACCCATTCGAGCTTCACGGCAAAGAACAGGATGAGCAGGATGGCGAACCAGAAGTTGGGGATCGCGATGCCGAGCTGGCTCAGGCCCATCACGCCGACGTCGCCGATCCGGTTGTGCTGCGACGCCGCGAAGACGCCGAGCGAGATCGCGAGCAGCACCGTCAGCGCCATCGACATCAGCGCCAGCGGCAGCGTCACCCGCAGGCGCTCGGCGATCAGCTCGGCGGTCGGGGTGTCGTAGCTGATGCTGTGCGCGGTGTCCCCGCGCAGCAGTCCCGCGACCCACTCGCCGTAGCGCTCGAGCGGCGGCCGGTCGAGGCCGAGCCTGGCCCGCAGCGCCGCCAGCGACTCCGGCGTCGCGGTGTCGCCCAGGATGACTTCGGCGGCATTGCCCGGCAGCACCTCGAGCACCGCAAACACCACGGCCGACGCCACCAGCAAGGTGACGAACAAAGTGGCGAGGCGCTTGAGCAGGAACAGACCCATCGCGAACTATCATGCCTCAAGCATCGGAGCGACCGCGATGAACCAGGTTCCTTTCGACAGCACGCAGGTCTTCATCGGCGGGCGGTGGCGCGCCGGGTCCGGCGGCGAGACCTTGCCCCTGCTCAACCCCTCGGACGGCCGCCTGCTGGCGCAGATCGCACGTGGCAATGCGGCCGACATCGACGCCGCGGTGAGCGCGGCGCAAGGCGCACTCGACGGCGCTTGGGGCCAGCTCAGCGCCGCCGAACGCGGGCGCCTGCTGCTGAAGATGAGCGCGCTGGTGCTGGCGCATGCCGACGAGCTGGCACGGCTCGAAGCGCTCGACGTGGGCAAGCCGGTCAAACAGGGCCACGCCGACGCGGTAGCGCTCGCCCGTTACCTCGAGTTCTACGGTGGTGCCGCCGACAAGGTGCACGGCGAGACGCTGCCCTTCACCCAGGGTTACACCGCGTTCACGCTGCGCGAGCCGCACGGCGTCACGGCGCACATCGTGCCGTGGAACTACCCGATGCAGATCATCGGCCGCAGCGTCGGCGCGGCACTGGCGATGGGCAACGCGTGTGTGCTCAAGCCGGCGGAAGAGGCCTGCCTCAGCGCACTCGCCTTCGCCCGCATCGCCGAGCAGGCGGGGCTGCCCGCAGGCGCGTTGAACGTGGTGCCGGGGCTGGGTGAAGAGGCCGGCGCCGCTCTCGCCTCGCATCCCGGCGTGCGGCACGTGTCATTCACGGGCTCGGTCGGTGTCGGCACGCTGATCCAGTCGGCGGCCGCGCGCAATGCGGTGCCGGTGACGCTGGAACTCGGCGGCAAGAGCCCGCAGATCGTCTTTGCCGACGCCGACCTCGAGGCTGCGCTGCCCTTCCTGGTCAGGGCCGGGATCCAGAATGCGGGCCAGACCTGCTCGGCAGCGAGCCGCATCCTGGTCGAGCGCGCGGTGTTCGACAGCGTGGTCGAGCAGATGGCTGCCACCTACCGCACGCTGCGCGTCGGCCCGGCGCTGGCCGACCTGGACGTCGGCCCGCTGATCTCGGCGCGCCAGCGAGAGATCGTCGAGGCTTATCTGGCGCTCGCGCAGAGCAGCGGGCTGCAGGTCGCGGGGCAGGCTGCGCTGGCGCCCGACACGCCCTCCGGCGGCTTCTACGTGCGGCCGACGCTGCTGGCGCCGGTCGCGCCCGGGGACCGACTGGCGCAGGAAGAGATCTTCGGCCCGGTGCAGGTGGTGATCCCGTTCGACGGCGAGGCCGAAGCGATCGCGATCGCCAACGGCACGGCCTACGGCCTGGTTGCCGGGGTCTGGACCCGCGACGGCGGGCGCCAGCTGCGCATGGCGCGCAAGCTGCACTGCGGCCAGGTCTTCATCAACAACTACGGCGCGGGCGGCGGCATCGAACTGCCCTTCGGCGGCGTCAAGCACTCGGGGCACGGGCGCGAGAAGGGCTTCGAGGCGCTGTACGGCTTCTCGGCGCTGAAGACGATCGCGATCAAACACGATTGAGGGGACGACATGAGACTGAAGGACAAGGTGGCCATCGTCACCGGCGGGGGATCGGGTTTCGGCGCCGGCATCGTGCGCAAGTTCGTCGCCGAGGGGGCGCAAGTCATCGTCGCCGACCTGAACCTCGACGCCGCGCTCGACGTCGCCGCGGCGGCGGGCCCGGCAGCGCGCGCCTTGCGCGTGGACGTCAGCAACGCCGTCGACGTGCGCACGATGATGGAGGCGGCCGAATTGCACTTCGGCCATCTCGAAATCCTCGTCAACAACGCGGGCCTGGGCCATAAGCCGCAGCCGCTCGAAGGCCTGCCCGAAGACGAGTTCGACCGCGTCGCCGCGGTCAACATGAAGGCGATCTATCTTGCGATGCGCGAGGTCGTTCCGCGCTTCAAGCAGCGCAAGGCCGGCGTGGTGCTCAACATGGCGAGCACGGCGGGGGTGAGCCCGCGCCCGCGCCTGGCCTGGTACAACGCGAGCAAGGGCTGGGTCATCACCGCGACCCGCGCCTGTGCGGTCGAGCTGGCACCCTTCGGCATCCGCGTCAACGCGCTAAACCCGGTGGCGGGGGAGACGCCCTTGCTGAAGACCTTCATGGGCGAGGACACACCCGAGATGCGGGCCAAGTTCCTGTCGACGATCCCGATCGGCCGCTTTTCGACCCCCGAAGACCTCGGCAACGCGGCGTGTTTCCTGTGCAGCGACGAGGCTTCCATGATCACCGGCGTGTGCATGGAAGTCGACGGCGGCCGCTGCATCTGATGGCCACGCGCCCGGCGCGCGCGGTCAGTCGGTGGCCTGCTCGTGGCGGTCGGCCGCTGCCAGGAGGTCGGCCGCAAAGCGCGGATCCTGCCTCTGCAGGCCGAGGGCGTAGCGGCGTGTCGCCGCCGCCTCGGCTCTGCGCCGGGACACCTTGACGCGCGCGGAACGCGCCTCGCCGTGGCGCTGGAAGGCGCTCAGCAACGCGTGGAAGAGCCAAGCTGCGGCGGGGGCTGCACGCGGCGTGCGAACGACAGCGGGGACGATCGTGGTGATTGTGGTCATTGAATGTGAGTCCTTGCTTTAGGCGTTTGCCGCTTCGCGCGCCAAGGCACGAAGATGGGCGGCGAGTTCAGGGCGGCTGGCCTGGATCCGGTCCGCGGCGAGCAAGAGCTCCCGCGCAGCACGCCGTTGGCCAAAGCGCTCCATCGCATTCCAAAGGGCACGCAGGTAGGAGGAGGCCGTGCGGCGCAGGCTGCCGGCACGTGCCGGGGTCTCGGGGCGATGTCCGGCCGAGGGGTTGAAGGTAGTCATGAACTGCATCCCTTCCTTCTGAGGCGGCTGGGGCGGTGGGCCGACGGTCCACCTGGCCACCAAGTCGATGGGATCTATCTTAGGGTTACTACTGACCTCATCAAGTGAATAATTTGTAGGTTGAATATTAATTCAACGTATAACGTAAAAAGTTGTGACCGTGAACTTCCGTACCTTCGACCTCAATCTGCTGCGCGTTTTCGACGCCGTCATGGCCGAAGGCAGCCTGACCCGCGCCGCGGGCGGTTTGTCGATGACGCAGCCGGCGGTGAGCCACGCCTTGAAGCGCCTGCGCGAAGCCGTCGGCGACGAGCTCTTCACGCGCACCGCCTTCGGGATGCGGCCGACCCCGCGCGCCGAGGTCCTTTGGCCCCAGGTCCAGGCGGCGCTCGGCCTGCTGCGTCAATCGCTCGCGCCCGGAGAGTTCAACCCGGCGCAGGACAGCGTCACCTTCCGCCTGTCGATGGCCGACGCGACGGCGGCGCTGCTCTGCCCCTTGCTGCTGGGCGCGATCGAGTCGTCGCAAGCCTTGGCCAACCTGCGTGTGCTGCCGCTCACCACACGCGACCCGCGCAGGCTGCTCGAGGCGGACGAGATCGACCTCGCGGTCGGCTTCTTCCCGGAGGCCGTGACCGCCATCGTGGCGCAGGGCGCCGAGTCCAAGCTGCGCCATGCGCGGCTCTACGTCACCCGTTACGTGTGCGTGATGCGGCGCGATCATCCTCTCGCCCACACAGAGCTCACCCTCGACACCTACTGCGCCGCGCACCACCTGCTCGTGAGCTTCTCGGGCAAGCCGCACGGTTATGTCGACCAGGCCCTGGCCGCACTCGGGCGCCAGCGCCGCATCGTGCTTACGGTGAACCAGTTTTTCACCGCCGGCCGTGTCGTCACACACTCCGATCTGCTGACCGTGCTGCCGGAGAGCTTCGTCGACGCCACCGGTTACCGCGACGAGCTCGTGATGCGCGAGCTGCCGCTGGCGCTGGGGCCGGTGCACGTCGAAATGGTGTGGCACCTGCGCCACGACGCCGAGCCGGCGCACCAGTGGCTGCGCCAGACGGTCAGCGCCGCTGCGGCGCCATGAGTCGGGGCGCCGGCCGCGCTCCGCAGCTTCAGTCCAGCACGGCCGCGATCGCCTGCGCCGTGCGCTCGACGTTGCCGCTGTTCAAGCCGGCCACGCACATGCGACCCGACCGCACCAGGTAGACGCCGAACTCGTCCTTGAGCCGGTCCACCTGCGCCGCGCTCAGCCCCGTGTAGCTGAACATGCCGCGCTGGCTCAGGAAGTAGCCGAAGTCGCGCTCCGGCCGCTTGGCCTGGAGCACGTCGTGCAGGCTGCGCCGCATCCCGAGGATGCGCTCGCGCATCGCCGCCACGTCGGCCTCCCAGGCGCGGCGCAGCAGGGGCTCGCCGAGAACGCGGCTGATGATGCCCGCGGCATGGATCGCCGGGCTCGAGTAGTTGCGGCGCACCGTCGCCTTCATCTGGCCCAGCACCAGCTCTGCCTCGGCCTTGTCGGCACACACCACGCTCAGCGCGCCCGCACGTTCGCCATAGACGCTCATGCTCTTGGAGAATGAGTTGGCGACGAAGAACGACAGCCCCGCGGACGCCAGCAGGCGGATCGCGAACGCGTCCTCGTCGATGCCGTCGCCGTAGCCCTGGTAGGCGATGTCGAGGTAGGGCAGCAGTTCGCGCTCGCGCAGCAGCGGGATCAGCTGCTCCCACTGCGCGCGAGTCAGGTCGACGCCGGTCGGGTTGTGGCAGCAGGCGTGCAGCAGGACCACGCTGCGCGGCGGCAGCGCGCCCAGCGCCGCCTGCATGGCATCGAACTTCAGCCCCCCGGTGGACGCGTCGTAGTACGGGTAGGTGTTCACCGTGACACCGGCGCCTTCGAACATCGCGCGGTGGTTGTCCCAGGTCGGGTCGCTGACCCAGACCTGGCTTCCAGGCAGCCAACGCTTCAGGAAGTCGGCCCCCACCTTCAGGCCACCGCTCGAACCCACGGTCTGCAGCGTCGCGACGCGGCCGCTGGTCACGGCTTCGTGGCCGGCGCCGAAGAGCAGGTGCTGCACCGCCTGGCGCGCGGCGGCGGCGCCCTCGATCGGCAGGTAGGGCTTGGGCCCGCTCTCGGCCAGCATCTGGGCCTCGGCTTCGCGCACGCAGGCCAGCACCGGGATGCGGCCGGCGTCGTCGAAGTAGATCCCGATCGAGAGGTTGACCTTGTCCTTGCGCGGATCCTTCTGGAACGCGTCGTTCAGGCTCAGGATCGGGTCGCCGGCGTAGGGCTCCAGGTGTTGGAACATGATCGAGCTTCCAGGGTTCAGGGCCGCGGGAGACTAGCGTGCGGCGAGCGCGGTTTCGATGTCCTTGGCCAACGATTCCGGCGTGTCGGCCGGCGCATACCGCTTGATCACCTTGCCGTCTTTGCCGACGAGGAACTTGGTGAAGTTCCACTTCACCGCCTTCGTGCCCAGCACGCCCGGGGCCTCGGCCGTGAGCCACTTCCACAGCGGGTGCGCGGCGGCGCCATTGACCTCGACCTTGCCCATCATCGGGAAGCTCACGCCATAGTTGCGCTGGCAGAATGTGGCGATCTCGTCGTTGCCCGCCGGATCCTGTCCCCCGAACTCGTTGCTCGGGAAGCCGACGATGACGAGGCCCTTGTCGCGGTAGCTTTCCCACAGCGTTTCCAGCCCTGCGAACTGGGGCGTGAAACCGCAGGCACTGGCCGTGTTCACGACCAGGATCACCTTGCCGCGCTGGCTCGACATTTGCGCGGGCTTTCCCTCGATTGACAAGGCTTCAAAGTCGTAGATCGTCGTCACGTCGCCTCCTGCAAGTGGGTGCCCCATGGTATCGCCCCCTTGTTTGAGGGTCAGCTTCGCGTTGACACCAGCGCACGCCGCACGCAGGATCGCTGCCCAACACTGGTCCTTCTTTCCATGCCCACCCGATACCCCGTTGCCCTCGCCGGATTCAGCCCCTTCGAACGCAGTGCCATCTCGTCGGCCTTCCGCCTTTCGACGGGGCGCCAACCCGCTTATGTGCAAGCCGCGGCCATGGACGACGGGCTGCTGATCGTCGCGGATGCAGACCTGCCTAGCGTGGTCGAAGAAGTCCTGGCCGCCGGCCGGGTGGGTGACGCGGTGTTTGTCGGTGCGCACGCCCCTGCCGGCGCAGGCGGGTGGATGATGCGGCCGATCGACCCCTCGCGTGTGCTGGACGAACTGGACGTGCTGGTCTCGCGCCGAGGCGCATCGACCAGTACCGTGGCGGGGCCTTACTCGCTGCCGGTCGGTGGCGCCCGCGGCCCGGTGCGCGCCCTGACCGGCGAAGGGCCGGGGCGGCGCGCGACCGACAGCGGCTTCGGCAACGAAGAGGCCCATTCGCTGGGGCGAGGCGACGGGCGCAGCGGCTCGACACCCGGCGCCGCGCCGGGCGAGAAACGTGAGGCGCTGCTCGTCGACGACAACGAGCTGTCGCTGCGCCTGCTCGAGCTCAAGCTGCAACGCACGGGCCTGCGCACACGCTGCGCGATGAACAGCCAGCAGACGGCGCGGGCGCTCGCGCAGCGGCCGGCGGACTTCATCTTTCTGGATGTCGATCTCGGCCCGGAAAGTGAACTCGACGGCGTCGCGTTGTGCCAGCAGATCCGCCGCATGCCCGCCTATCCGGGCCGTGCCAGTCCGGTGCTCGTGATGGTGTCGGCCAATCACACCGAAACCGAACGCGCACGCGGCTCGAGCGCAGGCTGCGATGCCTTCCTCGGCAAGCCGCTCGACGACAACCCGCTGCGCAGGGTGCTGGCGCAACACGGCGTTCATTTCGGCGCGCCGGGCGCACCGAACGCACTCGACTTGTCGCTGGGCTAATTCACGCAACTCAGTGCGCCGAGCCGGCGCGATCGCCCACCGCGGCGAGCAGTGCCGCGCCCATGATCAACGCACCCCCCCAGGCCAGGGCGGCTGTCAGTTGGCCCGCGCCGAGCGCGACCGCGGATGCCGACGCAAACAGCACTTCGGTGATCATCACGACCGCCGTCGCGTTGGCCGGCAGGCGTGCCGCGCCGTACTGAAGCGCGAGGTTGCCGGCGAGGAACACGACCGACAGTCCGATGCAGCCCAGGAGCCACGCGGCCGCAGGCGCTGGCGGGAGCGGCACTGCCCCCGAGGCGCCGAGCGCGAGCGCGAGCGCCCCGGCGACGAACATGCCGCCGCTGAACATCGCGAGTGCACGCGCAGCCTCCGAACGGTGGGCTTCGCGCCGAAGCATCACGTTGTTGAGCGCAAAAGCGAAACCGCCGATCACGCCGAGCACCTCGGCCAGCGATCGCGGCAAAGGCACCCCGCCCCCCTCGGCCGGCCACAACACGATCAGCGCGCCGGCCAAGGCGAGCACGACCCGCAACAGCGCGAGCGGCGTCAGGCGCTCACCCAGCAGCGGCCGCGCCAGCAGCACCGCCCACAGCGGCATCAGGTAGAAAAGCAGCACGACCCGGACCACGTCACCGATCGTCACCGCCCAGTTGAAGGCCGCGTTGGTGGTGCCCGCTGCAAGCACCAGCCACCACAACGACGGCGTGCGCAGCAACTCACCCCAGGCGCGCGGGCGCCACGCGGTGATCACCACCACCGTGAGCGCGTAGATCATTGCCGTCGCCCACAGCGCATGCAGGCCACGCGCCTCGAGCCAGCGGAAGGGCCACCACGACACGCCCCAGGTGAAGGCGTTGAGCGTCAGGGCCAGTACCGGCCACAAGGTCGTGCGGTTGAACATCGGCCGATTGTCGGTGCCGGGGCCACCCGCGGCCGCCGGCTCGCGCCTGCATCAATGTGGATCGGCGCGTGCGATCGCGAGCAGGCGCTCGACTTCGTCGCGGTGCTTGACACAGTTGCTGCGGTGCCAGCGCCCTATGAGCCACATCGTGCCCGCGACCAGAAGGCCAAAACTGGTGATCGCGGCAAAGGACGACAGCCCGAACTTCGTCATCCCGCTGTAGAGCGCGCCCAGACCGAGGATGCAGGCCTGCTCGTTGAAGTTCTGAACCGCGATCGAACGCCCGGCGCCCATCAGGTTGTGGCCGCGGTGCTGCAGCAAGGCGTTCATTGGCACGACGAGGAAGCCGCCGAGCGCGCCGAGCATGACGAGGAACGGCGCCGCGACCCAGACGTTGCCGATGAAGTTCATCAGGATCACGAAGACGCCCATCGCGATGCCCATCGGGATCACGCCGGTGGCGCGGTCGAGTTTCATCACCGCCGACGCGAGCACGGCCCCGGCCGCGGTGCCGATCGCCACCACGCCGACGAGCGACGAAGCCTGCGTCGTGCTGTAACCGAGCGCGGCCGCGGCCCAGGCCAGCACGATGTAGCGCAGGTTGCCCGAGACGCCCCAGAACAGGGTCGTCGTCGCGAGTGAGATCTGGCCCAGTTTGTCGTTCCACAAGCGCGTGTTGCAGTGGCTGAAGTCGCGCACCAGGTGCACGACGTTGCCTCCCATGCGCTGCAGCGGCGCGGCGGTGCGCGGGATGTAGAGGTTGAACGCTGCCGCCACCACGTAGAGCAGGACGATCATCGCGATCGCGACTTCGGGCGCGGTGTTGATGCCGGTGTCGATCAGCGGGAAGTCGATTCCCGACATCGCCGCAGAGACCCGCGGCCCGACCAGCTGGCCGCCGAGCAGGACGCCCAGGATGATCGAGCCGATCGTCAGCCCTTCGATCCAGCCGTTGGCCTTGACCAGTTGCGACGGCGGCAGCAACTCGGTCAGGATGCCGTACTTCGCGGGCGAATACGCGGCCGCGCCGAGGCCGACGATGGCATAGGCCAGCAGCGGATGGGTGCCGAACAGCATCATCAGGCAGCCCACGACCTTGATCGTGTTCGAGAAGAACATGACCTTGCCCTTGGGCATCGCGTCGGCAAAGGCGCCGACGAAGGGCGCGAGCACGACGTAGAAAAGGGCGAACATCGGCACCAGTGCCGCGCGCTGCCACTCGGGGGATCCCCCGCTGCGCAGCAACTCGACGGCGGCAACGAACAGCGCGTTATCAGCCAGCGAGCTGAAAAACTGCGCCGACATGATGGTGGAGAAGCCTTTTTTCATTCGCTGTGGGCTCTGCCGCGGGATGCCGGCGCGGGGCGTCGCGGTTGTCTCCTGTCTCGGGCCCGCGGGTTATAGCACGCGACCTCGCGGCTTCCACATGGCGAAAGCGTGCCTTGTCACACTGGCAGAATCGCAGCGCGTGAAGGAGTTGCCGTGCCCCGCCCGATCGAAGCGTTGATCCACACCGGCGCCCTCGCGCACAACCTGCGGCTTGCCCGCGAGCACGCGCCCAACGCGCGGGTGTGGGCCGTCGTCAAGGCCGATGCCTATGGCCACGGCATCGAGCGCGCCTACGCCGGGCTGCGCGGCGCCGATGGCTTTGC
>DATDER010000149.1:0-5116 GCA_036523095.1 Rubrivivax sp. | reverse complement strand
GCTGTCGAACATCGCGCGCTCACCATGGTCGCGCACGAAGTGCAGCACCGATTCCGCGCGCGGCTTGAAGCGATGCACTTCGATGCCGTAGCGCTCTTCGATCACCGGGATCAGCGCGACGGTCTGTGCGTGCAGCATGCCGGTGTCGAGCGTGGCGACGCCGATGTTCAGGTGGTGGCGTGCGATCAGGTCGGTCACGACCATGTCCTCGGCGCCCAGGCTGGTGGCCTGCACCACCGCGCCGGCATGGTCGCTCGCGACGGACTGCAGCACGGCCAGCGCATGCGCGACGCGCTCGTCGAAGCCCGGCCGCAGCCGCGCGTAGAGGTCAATGGCCGACATGCGCCACCCCTTCCGGGCGCGCAAACGCGGGCCGCGGTTCCACCGTGTCGCCCTGGTAGTGGCCGGCGAAGAAACGCAGCGCACGCTGCGCCGATTCCAGGCTCTGGTCGGCGCGCAGCTGCACCGCGTCGAAACCGGTGCGTTGCAGCAGCGGCAGCATGTCCACCAGCACCTCGCCGCATGCGCGCACCTCGCCGGTGAAGCGCAGGCGCGTGCGCAGCAGCCGGGCCTGGCTGTAGGCACGGCCGTCGGTCCATTTGGGGAACTGCAGCACCACCAGCGCCAGGCGAGGGAGGTCGGGTTGCAGCACTTCGATGTCCTGGTCGTTGGACACCTGGACGCCTATCTGCAGCCCGGACGGCCAGTGGCTGCGCACCGCATGCCACTGTTCGAGCGTGAGCAGGCTGAAGTCGGCCGGCGAGGGCGAGGGCCGGGGGCCGTCTTCACCGGCGGCGGTGTGCCAGCGGTCGTGATGGGGGTCGATGAATTTCATGTTCGTTGTCACTCAGGCCGCGGTCGTCTGGCGCACGCTGTCGGTCGCGGCGCGGAAGGGGGCGGTGCCGAGGCGGCGCGCGGTGTCGACGAAGTGTTCGCCGGGTGTGCGCTGTGCGCGGTAGGTTTCGATCACGGCCTCGATGGCGTCGGTCACCTCGTCGGCCGCGAACGAGGGGCCGATCACCTTGCCCGGCACCGACGCACCGCTGAGGGTCGAGCCGTCGGAGCCGCCGAGCGAGATCTGGTACCACTCGGCACCGTCCTTGTCGACGCCCAGGATGCCGATGTGCCCGCTGTGGTGGTGGCCGCAGCTGTTGATGCAGCCGCTGATGTGCAGGTCGATGTCGCCGATGTCGTAGAGCAGGTCGAGGTCGTCGAAACGTTCGTTGATCGCGGCCGCCACGGGAATCGAGCGTGCGTTGGCAAGCGCGCACAGATCACCGCCGGGGCAGGCGATCATGTCGGTCAGGAAGCCGATGTTCGGCGTCGAGAATCCTTCGGTCTTGGCCGCCTGCCAGAGTGCGCGCAGGTCGCTCTCGTGGACCCAGGGCAGCAGCAGGTTCTGGTCGTGCGTGACACGCAGTTCCCCCTGGCTGTAACGATCGGCCAGCGCGGCGGCGGCGTCCATCTGGTCGGCCGTCACGTCGCCGGGCGGCAGCCCGGCGCGTTTGAGCGACAGCGTCACCGCGCGGTGGCCGGGCAACTGGTGCGCATGCACGTTGCGCTCGAGCCAGCGCGTGTAAGCCAGCGGCGCGTCGGACTCGGCCGTGGCCTTGAAGCCCAGACTGGGCTGGCGCAGGCCGGCCGGGGTCTCGAAGCAGGCGGCGATGCGGTCGAACTCGGCTTGCGGGATCAGATGCGCACGCCCCGCCGGGTCGTCGGCGAGGACGTGCGCGAACTCGGCATTCACCGCGTCGAAGAACTTCTGCCCCTCGGCCTTGACGAGGATCTTGATACGCGCCTTGTACATGTTGTCGCGCCGGCCGTAGCGGTTGTAGACCCGCACGATGGCTTCGACGTAGACGAGGATCTGTTGCCAAGGCAGGAACTCGTTGATCAACGCGCCGATGACCGGTGTGCGACCCATGCCGCCACCGACGAAGACCTTGAAGCCGACTTCGCCAGCGGCGTTCTTCAGCAGCTGCAGGCCGATGTCGTGCCAGGCGATGGCCGCGCGGTCTTCACGCGCGCCGGTGACCGCGATCTTGAACTTGCGTGGCAGGAAGGCGAACTCGGGGTGCAGCGTGCTCCACTGACGCAGCACTTCGCAGTAGGGGCGCGGGTCGACGACTTCGTCGGCGGCGATGCCGGCGAGCGCATCGGTGGTGATGTTGCGGATGCAGTTGCCGCTGGTCTGGATGCCGTGCATGTCGACCGACGCCAGCAGGTCCATCACCTCGGCGCTCTCGTCGAGCGGGATCCAGTTGAATTGCAGGTTCTGGCGTGTGCTGAAGTGGCCGAAGCCGCCGCGTTCCTGCGCCGTGCCAGCGTCGCGCAGGTCGTGCTGGCGCGCGATGGTGGCCAGCGCGCGCAACTGCTTGCTATTGATCTCGCCATAAGGCACCGCCACCCGCAGCATCGGCGCGTGGCGCTGCACGTACCAGCCGTTCTGCAGGCGCAGCGGGCGGAACTCGTCGTCGGGCAGTTGGCCGGCCAGGTGGCGCTGCAGCTGGTCGCGGTACTGCGCAGCACGCGCATGCACGAATTTGCGGTCGAAGTCGGTGTATTGGTACATGGTCAATGAATCACTTTGAGGCCCGCGGTCACGAGCGACACGCAGAGCAGGGTGCGCACCAGACGTTCGGGCATGAGCCGGGTGAGCTGGGCGCCGATCCAGATGCCAGGCAAGGAACCGACGAGCAGGGCGGCCAGCAGTGCCCAGTCCACGTGGCCGAGCGTGGCGTGGCCGATGCCGGCCACCAGCGTCAGCGGCACGGCATGGGCAATGTCGGTGCCCACGAGATGGCGTGCGGCCAGGCGCGGGTAGAGCAGCAGGATCAATGTCGCACCCAGGGCGCCGGCGCCGATCGAGCTGAGCGTGACGAGCACCCCCAGCACGATGCCGGAAGCGACCGTCAGCGCGGGCTTGCGCGACTCGGGCAGCCACTTCTCCAACTTCAGCCCCAGGGCCTGCCAGGCTTGTTTGTTCGCGACCACGACCGCCGTGAGCAGCAACCCGATGCCGAGCGACAGGGTCAGCGCGCTTGCCCATCCCTTGGTCAGCCCGGAGTAGTGCATCAGCGCGATCGTCGCCAGCGCTGCCGGGATGCTTCCGGCCAGCAGCAGGCGCGTGATGCGCCAGTTGACGTGCCCGTGCCGCGCATGCGCGACGGCGCCGCCGGTCTTGGTGAGCGCGGCGAACCAGAGGTCGGTGCCGATGGCGATGGCGGGGTTGAGCTTGAACACGCCCATCAGCAGCGGCGTCATCAGCGAGCCGCCGCCGACGCCGGTCATGCCGACGATGGCGCCGACGCCGAAACCGCTGAGAACCGCCAGAATGTCCATGCCGTGCGCAAACCCGCCAATGCGAAACAACGGCGAATGTAGGCAGGCTGCTTATGTTCTCAAACTACAGATTCGTTGGTTGTATATGTTCTGGTGGAATTTGGGATCGATCAGGCGGTTGGCAGCCGCAGGCCTGCTGATGGCGCTGCTGGTGGGCTGCCAGACAGCACCCAAGGCGCCGGCGGCTGCCCCTGTCGCCCCGCCCGCGGTGCCACCCGCCACGGTGGTGGAGGCTCCCCCGCTGATCGTGGTGGTGCCGCCCAAGCCCCCCACACCGCCGCGCATCGGCCTCGCACTGGGTGGCGGCGCGGCGCGGGGATTTGCCCACATCGGCGTCATCCAGGTGCTGGAAGAAGCCGGCATCCGGCCCGATCTGGTCGTCGGTACGTCGGCCGGCAGCCTGGTGGCGGCCTTGTTCGCATCGGGCAAATCGGGCCAGGAACTGGCGGCACTCGCGCAGTCGATGGACGAAGGAGCCATCACCGACTGGTCGTTTCCCGGCCGCGGCCTGATCCGCGGCGAAGCCCTGGCGCGTTATGTGCGCGAGCAGACCGGCACGAAGCCGATCGAGCAGATGCGGCTGCCGCTCGGTATCGTCGCGACCGACCTCGACAACGGCAATCCGATTCTGTTCCAGCGTGGCGACACCGGTGTGGCCGTGCGGGCCTCGAGTGCGGTGCCGGCGGTGTTCCAGCCGGTGCGCATCGGCACGCGCGAGTACGTGGACGGCGGGCTGGTGTCGCCGGTGCCGGTGCGCTTTGCGCGCCAGATGGGAGCCGAACTCGTGATCGCGGTCGACATCTCCTCGCCGCCCGACGGCGCAGCCACTGGCGACGCGATGCGCATGCTGCTGCAGACCTTCGCCATCATGGGCCGCAGCATCAATCACTTCGAGTTGAAGGATGCCGACCTCGTGCTGCGCCCCAGGTTGGTAGGCGTGGGCAGCGCGGATTTCACCGCGCGTTCGCGTGCAATCGCGTCGGGCCGCGAAGCGGCGCTGGCGGCGCTGCCTGCGTTGAAGGCGCGCATTGCCGCGATGACGAACTGAGTTCGTCGCGACGATGAAAAAAGGCCCGGCGCAAGCCGGGCCTTTTTGCGTTACGGCGTCCTGAAACGCTTAGGCGGCGCGCTTGGTCTTCGTCGCGGCTTGGGTCGCCTTCAGCGCCGTGTTCGTCGCGGCGGTGAAGTTGGCTTCGGCGACGTCAGCGGCTTGCTTGGCGGCCTTCTGGACGCTTTCGAAGGCGTTGTTCGCAGCCGCCACGGCCGACTTCACGAGCGTGACGGCGTTTTCGCTGCCGGCCGGGGCGTTCTTGACCGCGGTGTCGACGAGCGACATGAACTTCTTTTGCGCGTCGGCGATCTGGCCTTCGGCGACCTTGGTCACCTCGGCGTTGGTCGCGGCGGCGATGTCATACACGTGGCGGCCGTAAGCGGCGGCCTTCTCGGCGCTCGGCTGCAGCAGCGAAGCTTGCAGGGCCAGCAGTTCTTGCGCGTCCTTGACCGACAGGGCGGCCTTGGTGTTGTCGGCGACTTCGCCCATCGCGGTCTTCGCGACTTGCAGGTTCAGTTCGACGAGCTTTTCGACGCCTTCGAAAGCCTTGGTGGTCAGGCCGAAAAGGGTCTCGACGTTGGCCTTTTGAGCGGCCATCAGTTGTTCAGCGGTGAGGTAGGTCATCTTGGGTCTCCGAGGGTGGGTGGATCTGCCTGTTGGTGCATGCTGCACTGCAACATGGGCTCAAGTATAGGGTTTGCCCGCGGCATTGCAAGCACTTTT
>DATDER010000148.1:0-3586 GCA_036523095.1 Rubrivivax sp. | reverse complement strand
GAGAACCTGTTCTGGCTCGGCCGCTACACCGAACGCACCGAGCAGCTCGTGCGCCTGGCGCGGGCGACGCTGCAACTGATCGACGCCGACAGCGACGCCGACAGCCGCGTGCTGCAGGCGATGTCGGCGCTGGCACTGCGCGGCGGGCTGGTGCCCGAAGGCGTGCCGACGATCGTGCGCGCGCCGCATCTCTTCGAGCGCGCGGTCCTGGCGCGCCTGGCCGAAGTCCACAACGCCAGCGTCGGCTACAACCTGCGCGCGCTCGAGCGCTCCGCGCTGGCCCTGCGCGAACGCCTCACGTCCGAGCAGTGGCGCCTGATCGTGATGATGGTCGAGACCTTTTCGTCGGCGCTCGAAGTCGCACCCGGTGCGCTGCCGGGCGAGCCCGCGGTGCTGGCCGCGCTCGAGCGCCTGGCGCTGCAGCTGGCGGCGGTGACGGGCGCGCAAAGCGACCGCATGACACGTGACCACGGCTGGCGCCTGCTCACGGTGGGGCGGCTGCTCGAGCGCCTGATCGGCGTGACCCAGCGTTTCGAGGCCTTCCTGGAAGCGGGCGCGTTGAACAGCGCGGCCGGCGTCGATGCGCTGCTCGATCTGTTCGACAGCGCGATCACCTTCCGCGCGCGTTACCAGCGCCACGAAGACCTGCTTGCGCTGACCGACGTGCTGGTGCTCGACAGCGCCAACCCGCGTGCCTTCGGCGGCGTGCTGCGGCGCCTGCGCACCGAACTCGGCAAACTGCCCGGCGCGCCGCAGGCGCTGGCCCCGCTGATCGCGCGCCTGCCGGCCGAAGGTGCCGGCATCATGCTGGAGTCGCTGCGCGGCGCCAGCGACGCCCAGATCGCGCAGCAGTTGCTGCGCCTGTCGCGCGAACTGCACGACGCCGCTTTTGCGCTCGCCGACGAGGTCGGCCTGCGTTACTTCACGCTCGCAGACGGTGTCGACCACCTGCAGCGTTTCTGAGCCGGCCGCCATGGACAAGGCAGCGGTCGAAGTCGAGGTCGTGCACGACACACGTTACAGCTACAGCGCGCCGGTGTCGCAGGCGCACCATCTGGCGCACATGCGGCCGCTCGACGACCAACACCAGCAGGTGCGCGAATTCGAACTCCGCATCACGCCCGTGCCGAGCCGCCGCGTCGACGGCGTCGACCCCTTCGGCAACGCCTGTTGCCACTTCGCGTTGGCGCAGCCGCACCGCAAGCTCGAACTGCGCTCGCGTTCGCTCGTCGGCCTGCGGCCGCGCTTCGAGACGCTGGATGCGGCGCGTTCGCCGCCTTGGGAACTGCTGCGCGACCGGCTGCGTTATGTCGCACGTGCGCCCTTCGATCCGGCGGTCGAGTTCGTCCAGCCCTCGCCCTACGTGCCTCGGCTGGAGGTACTGCGTACCTACGGCGCGATGTCGTTCACCCGCGGGCGCCCGCTCGCCGAAGGCGCGCTCGAGTTGATGCGCCGCGTACACGCCGACTTCGACTACCTCACCGACAGCACCGAGATCGACACCCCGCTCGCGACCGCCTTCGCGCAACGCTCGGGGGTGTGCCAGGATTTCACCCATGTCATGGCCGGCGCGCTGCGCATGCTGGGCCTGCCGGCACGTTACGTCAGCGGATACCTGATCACCCAACATGCACTCCGCGGGCCCGCGCTCGTTGGCGCCGACGCCTCGCATGCCTGGGTCCAGGTCTATTGCCCCGGCACGCCGGGCGTGCCGGGCGCGGGGTGGCTCGACCTCGACCCGACCAACGACGTGGTGCCGTCGACCGCGCACGTGCGCCTGGCCGTCGGGCGGGACTACGGCGACGTGGCGCCGCTGCGCGGGATCATCCGCGGTGCCGGCCGCCACTCGCTCGACGTCGGCGTGGCCACGCGGGTGCTGGAAACGGCGCGATAGTTGCTATGGTGACAGCCAGGGAGCCCACAGGACCATGAATCACGCCTTCGACGAGATGCGCCCGGCCGATGCCGGGGTGAGGGAACACTACCGCGTCTACGACCGCTGGCTCGCCGAGCAGCCGACCAACGCCATGCACGCGCGGCGCGAAGAGGCCGAGATGATCTTCCGCCGTGTCGGCATCACCTTCGCCGTTTACGGCGCGAAGGACGAAGACGGCGCGGGCACCGAACGGCTGATCCCCTTCGACCTCATCCCGCGCGTGATCCCGAGCCACGAGTGGCGCGACATGGAGGCCGGGCTGCGCCAGCGCGTGACCGCGCTCAACCGCTTCATCCACGACGTCTACCACGGGCAGGAAATCCTCAAGGCCGGCATCGTGCCGCGCGCGCAGGTCATCCACAACTCGCAGTTCAGGCCCGAGATGGTGGGGGTCGACGTGCCGGGCGGCGTCTACTCGCACATCAGCGGCATCGACATCGTTCGTGCCGGCAACGCCGACGGCAGCGGTGCGTACTACGTGCTCGAGGACAACCTGCGGGTGCCCAGCGGCGTGAGCTACATGCTCGAAGACCGCAAGATGATGATGCGGCTCTTTCCCGAGCTTTTCAGCGCGCACCGTGTCGCCCCGGTCGCGCATTACCCCGACCTCTTGCTCGAGACGCTGCGTGCGGTGTCGCCGGCGGGCGTGAACGAGCCGACCGTCGTCGTCCTCTCACCCGGCATGTACAACAGCGCCTACTTCGAACACGCCTTCCTCGCCCAGCAGATGGGGATCGAGCTGGTCGAAGGGCAGGACCTCTTCGTGCGCGACGACTTCGTCTACATGCGCACGACACAGGGCCCGAAGCGGGTCGACGTGATCTACCGCCGCGTCGACGACGACTTCCTCGACCCCGAGGCTTTCCGCAAGGACTCCACGCTCGGCTGCGCCGGGCTGCTCGGTGTCTACCGCAAGGGCAACATCGCGCTGTGCAACGCCATCGGCACCGGCATCGCCGACGACAAGAGCATCTATCCCTATGTGCCGAAGATGATCGAGTTCTACCTCGGCGAAAAGCCGATCCTGCACAACGTGCCGACCTACCTCTGCCGCGAAGCCGACGACCTGAAGTACGTGCTCGAGCACATGGGCGAACTCGTGGTCAAGGAGGTGCACGGTGCCGGCGGCTACGGCATGCTCGTCGGGCCGGCGTCGACCCAGGCCGAGATCGCGACCTTCCGCGAGGTCGTGAAGGCGAACCCGACCAACTACATCGCGCAGCCGACACTCGCGCTGTCGACCTGCCCGACCTACGTCGAAAGCGGCATCGCGCCGCGCCACATCGACCTGCGCCCGTTCGTGCTCAGCGGCAAGACGGTCCAGATGGTGCCCGGCGGGCTGACGCGAGTGGCGCTCAAGGAAGGCTCGCTCGTCGTCAACAGCAGCCAGGGTGGCGGGACCAAGGACACGTGGGTGTTGGAGGACTGATCATGCTTTCACGCACAGCAGACCACCTGTTCTGGATGGCGCGCTACATGGAGCGGGCCGAGAACACCGCGCGCATGCTCGACGTCAACTACCAGACCTCGCTGATGCCGCAGTCGGCCGACACGGTCGAGCAGGGCTGGCGGGGGCTGCTCAGCATCTCGGAGCTGACGGCGGCCTACGGCAAGCGCTACGACAACGTGAGCCCGCGCAACGTCATGGAG
>DATDER010000147.1:0-5705 GCA_036523095.1 Rubrivivax sp. | reverse complement strand
GCCGGGCCGCTGCCTGCCGCGCGGCCTCCTGTCGCTCGGCTTTCAACCGCGCAGCCTCGACCCGCGCCGCTTCTTGGCGTTCCGCTTCCTGCCGCGCGGCTTCCTTTCGAGCGGCCTTGAAGCGCTCCGCCTTCGAGCGCTCGGGGGTCGAGGCGCTTCGCGCTACCGCGGTCACGGGCGGCGGCATCGATGGAGCGGGGGGGACGACGAACGTGGCCTCGTCGGTTGGCTTCAAAGCGATCACGGCTGGCCCGGAAGTCGATGCGGGCGCCGCCGCACCGGTCCCATCGGGGCGCAAGGGCGCATTCGCATCGGCCGCGACGGTCGCGGCAACTGCGGGTGACATGGCCTCTGGCGTCGGTTCAGCCTTGGGTGCGATAGCGGCCCCCCTCTTCCGCGCGCGCAACACCGGCGACGCGGATGGCGTCTGGGTGGGCCGACGGACAGCGCGTGGCTCCACCGATGCCGGTTGCGACGGCTGCGCGGCCGGCACGACCGCCGCACCGACTGTGGCCCGCGGGGGACCCAGCACGATGCGCAGTTCGGGCACCGCGACCCGTCGATCTCGCCAGGGGAAGGCCAAGCCCGGGAGCCCAAGTTCGTGGCTGCCGAAGGTCAGGCTCAGCAGCAGTGCGTGAGTCAGCAGGGAAAGCAGCAGCGCAAGGGCCAGTCGCCTGCGTTCACCCCCCATGAGATAACTCAGCCGCTGCCCGCTGCCCGCGGCTCGTTGGTCGGGCCTTGCCCGGGCGCTCGAAGACGTTCGTGGGCCGCATCCGGTCCATTGTCCACTCCGTGTTGCGCCTGAGTCTTGCGGTCCCCGGGTGGGGGAAGTATTCCCTTGTTTTGGGATGAAACCCGAAACCCCGTCAAGCTCCCTTGCGAATCCCGAGCTTTCGCATGCGCCCGCGCAGCGTGCTCGGGTTCAGGCCGAGGCTGCGCGCTGCACCGGCCTCACCCTCGATGGTCCAGTGCGCCGCCTCGAGGGCGCGCCGGATGTGCGCCCGCTCGACTTCCAGCAGGCTGACTTGCGCACGGCCCGGGTCGGTGGGTTCCGTTTGGAAGGCCGGCAACGCGGTCAGTCCACCGTCGACGTCGAGCAAGCCCCCCGGCGACATGATCAGGGCCCGCTCGACCACGTTCTCGAGTTCGCGCACGTTGCCGGGCCAGGTGTGGGCGCTTGCGCGCTCGACGAAGGCCGGGGCAATGCCCTCTACCGGGCGCCCGAGGCGGCGCGCGATCCGGGCCGCGACGTGCTGTAGCAGGCGCGGGATGTCGTCGGGGCGCTCGCGCAGCGACGGCAGCCGGATCGGAAAGACGTTCAGGCGGAAGTAGAGGTCGGCGCGAAAGCGGCCAGCCGTCACTTCGGCCTGCAGGTCGCGGTTGGTCGCTGCGATGACGCGCACGTCGACGCGCAGCGCGTGCGTGCCGCCGACGCGCTCGAATTCGCGCTCCTGCAGCACGCGCAGCAGCTTGGCCTGGGCCGCCAGCGGCAACTCGCCGACCTCGTCGAGCAGCAGGCTGCCGCCGTCGGCCAGCTCGAAGCGGCCGCGGCGCTGCTGGTGCGCGCCGGTGAACGCACCCTTCTCGTGGCCGAAGAGTTCGCTCTCGACCAGTTCGTGCGGCAGCGCGGCGCAATTGAGCTTGACCAGGGCCCGCTCGCGGCGCGCGCTCTGGGCGTGGACCGCTCGTGCCACCAGTTCCTTGCCGGTGCCTGTCTCGCCCTCGATCAGCACCGTGGTGTCGGTAGCGGCCACCTGGGCGATCTGCTCGCGCACCCGCGCCAAGGCCGGTGAATCGCCGATCATCGGATCGCCATCGTCGCTCATCTGCTCGACCAGGACCCGGATCGTCGCCTTCGAGCGGCGATGGGCCTCGATCTCGCGCCGCAGCGCCACGTGGGTGCCCACACGCGCCAGCAACTCCTCGCTCTCGAAGGGCTTGGTCACGTAGTCGACCGCGCCAAGCTCGAAGGCGCGCACCTTCTCGAAGGTCTCCTTCAGTGCCGTAAGGAAGATCACCGGAATCGACCGCGTCGCCTCGATCGCCTTCAGGCGGCGGCAGGTCTCGTAGCCGTCGATGCCGGGCATCATCACGTCGAGCAGGATCAGGTCGGGCGCCGCCGCGGCCGCCCGCGCCAGCGCCGCCTCGCCGCCACGTTCGGCCAGCGTGCGGTAGCCGGCGGCGGTCAGTTCCTGCTCGAGCAGGTCGATGTTCAGCGGCTGGTCGTCGACGATCAGCACGGTAGCGGGATCAGGTTTCATCGGGATCCCGGTAGTGCAAGGGCAGGTTCAGTCGGAAGGTCGACCCGGAGCCGAGGGCCGAGCGCGCCGACAGCTCCCCGCCCATCGCCCGCGCCAGCCGGCGGGCGATCGCCAGGCCCAGCCCGGTGCCGCCGTGCGCGCGCGTGTGGCTGGCGTCGACCTGCTCGAATTCCTCGAAGATCGCTTCCAGCTTATCGGCCGGAACGCCGATGCCGCTGTCGGCCACCTCGATCTCGACCCGGTCGCCATAGCTGGACGCGCGCACGTCGATCCGGCCCCGCTCGGTGAACTTGATCGCGTTGCTGAGTAGGTTGATGACGATCTGGCGCAGCTTCCCGGCGTCCACCCGCATCGGCGGCAGCTCGGGGGCGATGCGGCAATCGAGCCCCACGCCGTCGGCCAGCAGCGGCTCGACGCTGCGCAGGCACTCGTCGAGCAGCGGCGCCAGCGCGACATCGCTCGCCGTGATCTCGATGCGCCCGGCTTCGATGCGCGTCAGGTCCAGCGTGGCGTTGATCAGTCCGACGAGATGACGTGCACTGGCGAGAATCTTTTCCAGGTTCTCGGCCTGCTTGCGGTCGATGCGCCCGCGCGTCTCGCGCAGCACGATGCGGGTGAAGCCGAGGATCGCGTTCATCGGCGTGCGCAGCTCGTGCGACATGTTGGCAAGGAAGGCGCTCTTGTGGCGGCCGGCGACCTCCAGCTGGAGTGACTTTTCTTCCAGCTCGTTAAAGAGGCGCACGTTCTCGATGGCGATCACCGCCTGGTCGGCAAAGATGCGCAGCAGCGCGACCAGCTTGTCGTCGAACGGACCTGGCACCGGCCGGCAGATCGCCAGCGCACCGATCGGCGTGCCCTGGCGCAGCAGTGGAATGCCCAGCGCGCTGCGCACGCCCCAGCTCGCACCGTCCCGGAAGGCGTAATCCGGATCGGTCAGCACGTCCTCGACGACGTAGACCGCGCCGGTCAGGACCGCCATGCCGCTCGCCGTGTCGCGTGCCGGCGCGCGCGGAAACAGCGCACGCGCAGCGTCCAGGCCGTCGCCGTCGAGTCCGACGAGCGCACCCACGTGCAGCAGCGATCCGTCGAAGGTCACCATGTTCACGACCGAGGCACTGCACAGCTTCAGTGCCGCGTCGGCGATGGTCTGGAACACCGGCTGCACATCGGTGGGCGAGCGCGAGATCGCGCGCAGGATCTCGCTGGTCGCCGTCTGCTGCTCCAGCGCCTCGGCCAGTTCACGGTTACGCGCCTCGCGCTCGTGGAACAGGCGCACGTTCATGATCGCGATCACCGCCTGGTCGGCGAAGGTCTTCAGCAGCGCCACCTGCTCGGGAGCGAAGGCACGTACCTCGTGGCGCCAGACAGCGACGACGCCGACCAGCTGGTCGCCACGCAGCATGGGGACGGCGAGCACGGTCCGCACGCCTTCGCTGCGGTGGGCCGATGTGACGCCTGTGCCCAGCTCGGCAAGGAAGTCGAGCACCTGGACCGGCTCATGGGCAAGCGCCGCCCGGCCGCTGGTCGTCGCGGTATCGAGCGGGAGGCCGCGCCCGAGGTAGGCGGCGAATTCATCGGAGCAAGGCGTGTGTGCGGCCAAGACGAGTCGCTCACCGTCGTGCAGCATCACGAAGGCGAACTGGCCGCTGCAGAGCCGCACTGCGTGGGTCACGATGGTGTCGAAGACCGGCTGCACGTCGGTCGGCGACATCGAGATCACGCGCAGGATCTCGCTGGTCGCAGTCTGCTGCTCGAGCGCCTCGGCGAGTTCGCGGTTGCGCGCCTCGCGCTCGTTGAACAGGCGCACGTTCTCGATTGCGATCACCGCCTGGTCGGCGAAGGTCTGCAGCAACGCGGTCTGCCCGTCAGCGAACGGGCGCACTTCCTTGCGATAGACGAGGATGGCGCCAATCAGGTCACCCTCGCGCAGGATGGGAACGCCAAGCCAGGAGCGCACGCCACCCAGGTCGACCGCGCGGATACGCTCGGGGTCGCGTTCGCGCCAGGCAACATCGTCGAGCAGATCCGGGATGTTGACCGCGTGCAACGACGCGGCCAGACGCCCGAGCCCCGTGCTCGGCCCCCAGTGTCTGGGCTCGCGCATGTAGGCATCGAACGCCGGGTCCGGCACCAGCGTCGTCGCGACCGCAGCGAACAGGCCGCCCTCGTAGCGCACCACCATGCCGAAGTCGGCCTCGCAAAGCCGCGCGCCGGCCGCGAGGATGGCGTCGAACACCGGTGCGGTCGAGGTGGGCGATCCGGAGATGACGCGCAGGATCTCGGATGTCGCGGTCTGCTGGTCGAGCGCCTCATTGGTTTCGTTGAACAGGCGCACGTTTTCGATCGCGATCACCGCCTGGTCGGCGAAGGTTTTAAGGAGCTCGACTTCCTTCTCCGCGAAGAGGCCCACATCGGCACGGTTGACCGAGATCGCGCCGACGACCTGCCCGCCGCGGAACATCGGCACGCTGAGCACGCTGCGGTAGCCCGCCGCTCGGGCCACCGGCTTGGTCAAGTACGCCGGATCGGTTTCGGCCAGCGCGTCGGCGACGTTGACCACCGTGCCATCGCGGATCGCGCGCGCGGTGTAGGAACCACCGCTCGGGCGCATCGGAAAGTAGGTCAGCGCCACCGCCAGGGCCTCGGGACTCAGACCGTAGGCGCTGGCGCCGTGGATCCACTCACCGTCGTAGCGGAAGACCCAGCCCGAGTTGGCGCCGGTCAGTCGCGTCGCCCGCTCGGCGATCGTGTCGAACACCGGCTGGGTGTCGGTCACCGAACGGCTGATGACGCGCAACACGTCCGAGGTCGCGGTCTGGCGAGCGAGCGCCTCCTGCGTTTCGTTGAAGCGCCTGGCGTTCTGGATGGCGATCACGGCCTGGTCGGCGAAGGTCGCCAGCAGCGCCAGTTCCTTCTCGCTGTAGGGGCGCGGCGGCTTGCGCATCACATCGATCGTGCCGATGCTCTGCCCCTCCCAGACCAGGGGCGCGACGGCGACCGCGAAGTTGCCGCCCTGGCGCACCACCTCGCGGATGTAGTCGGGGATGTCCAGGGCCTGCGCCACATCGCCCCAGTGCATCAGCGCGCCCCGTCGCATGACCATCTCGCTCATCGTTCCGGCCAGCGGCCGCGGGTAGGCGCCCGGTGCCCAGTCGGCAAAGCTGCCGCGCAAGGCAGCCACGTTCAATCGGGCCTGCCCGTCGGCCAGGAAGACGCCGAGGTCGGTGGCGCCGAACAGCTGCGCGCCACAGTCGAGGATCTTCTCGAACACCGGCCGGGCGTCGGCCATCGAGCCGCTGATCACCTGCAGCACGTCGCTGGTGGCGGTCTGGTGCGCCAGCGCTTCCTGGGTCTCGTTGAACAGGCGCACGCTCTCGATCGCGATCACCGCCTGGTCGGCAAAGGTCTGCAGCAACGCGACCTGCTTCGGAGGAAACGGTCCCG
>DATDER010000146.1:0-8790 GCA_036523095.1 Rubrivivax sp. | reverse complement strand
GCTGAGCCCGCACGCCAGCGCGCCGCACCCGGGGCCGTTCGTGCCGGTCAGCTGCGCCGCGGTGTCGCCGGCGCAGATCGAGGCCGAGCTGTTCGGCCAGACCGGCCACGACGGGTTGTTCGTCTACGCCCAGGGCGGCACGCTGTTCCTCGACGAGATCGGCGAACTCCCGCTCGCGCTGCAGGCCACGTTGCTGCGCGTGCTCGAAGGCCGTCGCATCCGGCCCGTGTCCGGTGAACACGAGATCCCGGTCGACGTGCGCATCGTCGCGGCATCGAACCGGCCGCTGCGCGACGAAGTCGAGGCCGGGCGCTTCCGCAAGGACCTGTACTACCGGCTGCAGGTCGTGGAGATCACGCTGCCGCCGCTGCGGGCGCACAAGGAAGACATCCCCGACCTGGTAGCGCACTTCATCGGCAGCCTGGCGCCGCAGCTCGGCGTCGAGCCCTTCGAGGTCACGCCCGACGAGTGGAAGTACCTGCAGGAGTACGACTGGCCCGGCAACGTGCGCGAGCTGCGCAACCTGATCGAACGTTCGTTGATCCTCGGTGCGTTGAACGTCTCGGCCCTGTACCAGGGCCTCGCACGAACGGCCGCGGCCGGCCGGGCTGAGCCCGCCGCGACTCCGGGCCTGGCGGGCCCGATCGACCTGCATTCGCTGGAGAAGCGCCACATCCTCGCGGTGCTGGAGTCGGTGCAGGGCGACAAGACACGGGCTGCGCTGCTGCTGGGGGTGTCGCGCCGCACGCTGGAGCGCCGCGTCGCCGAGTGGGGCGTGAGCTGATGGCGTGGCCGTGGCAGCGGCGAGGCTTCCAGCAACTGTCGATCCGCAAAAAGCTGCTGGCACTGGTGCTGATGCCGCTGCTGGTGGTGCTGCCGCTGCTGGGCGTGCTGCTGCTGGTGTGGAGCGACATGGCGGTGGACCGGTTGCTCATCACCAAGATCCGCAGCGACCTGGCGGTGGCCAGCGGCTACTTCGAGCGTGTGCTCGGCGAGGTCGGCGCGAGCACCGCGGCGATCGCGGAATCGCACGCGCTGCAGGTCGCACTGGCGGCACCCGACGGCGGGGGGCTTGTCGATCTGCTGCGCGCCTTCAAGCAACGCGAAGGGCTGGACTTCATCAGCCTGCGCGCACCCGACGGCACCCTGCGCTTCACCGACAGCGGGCCGGCCGCGCTGAGTGACCCGCACTCGCCGGCACACGCGCAGGCGCTGGCGCAGGCCGCGTCGCAGGCCCGCACCGACACCGACCGCACGAGCGTCGAGATCCTCTTGCCCGCGCAACTGGCCTTGCTGAGCGAGGGCCTGCGCAGCCGCGTCGCCGTGCCGCTGGTGGCGACACGCAACGCGGCGCCCACCGAACGTGTCCGCGAAGAGCGTGCGATGGTGCTGCTGTCCACCCGCGCGGTGCGCGCGACCGACGGCCGCCTGCTCGGCCATGTGCAGTCGGGCCTGCTGCTGAACCACAACCTGCCCTTCATCGACCACATCAACGAAATCGTCTACCCCGACGGCTCGCTGCCGTTCGGCAGCCGCGGCACCGCGACCCTCTTCCTGGACGACGTGCGCATCAGCACCAACGTGCGCCTGTTCGGCGGCGAGAACAACGAACGCGCCATCGGCACCCGTGTCTCGCGGGCCGTGAGCGACACCGTGCTCGGCGCCGGCCGCACCTGGCTCGACCGCGCCTTCGTCGTCAACGACTGGTACGTCTCCGGCTACCAGCCGCTCGCCGACAGTGCGGGCCGGCGTGTGGGCATGCTCTACGTCGGCTTCACCGAGGCGCCCTTCCGCTGGATCAAGTACGGCGCGCTGCTGACCATCGGCGCGCTCTTCTTCGCCGTGATGCTCGGCGCCGCGCTGGTGAGCCTGCGCTGGGCGCGCGGCATCTTCCAGCCGGTCGAGCGCATGGCGCGCACGATGCAGCAGGTGGGTGGGGGCGCGCTGCAGGCGCGGGTGGGCGCGGTCGCGAGCCAGGACGAGATCGGCCAGCTTGCGGGCCACCTGGACCAGCTGCTCGACACCGTGGCGCAGAACACGCAGGAACTGCAGCGCTGGAACGCCGAGCTCGATGCCAAGGTGGCGCAGCGCACGCAGCAGCTCGAGGCCGCGCAGGTGCAGCTCGTGCGCGCCGAAAAGCTGGCCGCCGTCGGCCAGCTCACGGCCAGCATCGCGCACGAGGTGAACAACCCGATCGCGGTGCTGCAGGGCAACCTCGACCTCGTGCGTGAGCTGCTCGGGCCCGACGCCGCGCGGGTGCGCGGCGAGCTGAAGCTCGCCGACGAGCAGATCGAACGCATGCGCCTGATCGTGACGCAGCTGCTGCAGTTTGCGCGCCCGACCGAATTTGCCGGCTACATCGAAGCGGTGGACCCCAGCCGTCTCGTCGAAGACTGCCTGCTGCTGGCCAACCACCTGCTTGCCAAGAGCGGCATCGAAGTGCGGCGCGAGTTGCACGCCACACGCTGGTCGTCAGCCAACCGGCAGGAGTTGCAGCAGGTGCTGGTCAACCTGCTGGTCAATGCCGCGCACGCGATGCCCGACGGCGGTGTGCTTACGCTGGCCAGCCACGACCGTCGTGTGGGCGACGCCGACTTCGTCGAGATCACCGTCACCGACACCGGCCCGGGGCTCGGGCAGGAGCTGCTGCGCGAACTGTTCAAGCCCTTCGTGACGCGCAAGAAGGACGGCACCGGCCTCGGCCTGTGGATCAGCCGCACGATCGTCGACCGCTACGGCGGCGACCTGCGCGCGGCAGACCGCGCGGACGGCGTGCGCGGCGCGGTGTTCAGCGTCTGGTTGCGCTGCGAAGGGCCGTCGCCGGACTGACCGGCCGCGAAGTTGCGGCATATGCCTCAGATCGGCAGCCCGGGCGCTCAGGTGGGCGGCAAAAGTGCCGACGAGGAGATGTCACCCACCAAGGACCGGATCGGCCGGTCCCTGACCCACTCCGCTGGCATCCCGTGCTCAAGGCCGTTTTCCTGTCGATCGTGGCTGCCTGCTTCTGCTGCAGCAGCTGGGGCGCGATCGCGTTGGGGTCCGCACACGCGGTGGTCGTCGACGAGATGACGGGCGAGGTGCTGATGGAGAAGGACCCATCGACGGCGGCACCGATTGCGTCCCTGACCAAGCTGATGACTGCGATGGTCGTGCTCGACGCGCGGCAGGATCCGAACGAGGCGATCCGCATCGAACGGGCCGACATGGACTGGCTCAAGCGCAGCCGCTCCGGCGTTCCGGTGGGCGCCGTCGTCTCGCGCGGGACCTTGATCGAGCTGGCGCTGATTGCATCGGACAACCACGCCGCCGCGGCGCTGGCACGCAGCTATCCGGGGGGTGCCGGCAACTTCGCGCTCGCCACCGATCGGAAGATCCGCGAGCTGGGGCTCGAACACACCGCGCTGACGGAACCCACGGGCCTGTCGGCCGGCAACCGGGCGAGCGCGCTGGACATGGCCAAAGTCCTGCAGGCGACGTCAGCCTACCCGGTGATTGCCCAGATCACGAGCCAGCGCACGCACCAGGTGGTCGTTAACGGTCGACTCTGGTCGGTGCGCAACACGAACCGCCTCGTCGGCAAGCCGGGCTGGCAGATCCTGGCGTCGAAGACGGGCTTCACCAACGACGCGGGGCGCTGCCTCACGATGCGGATTCAGGAAGCTGGCCGCACGTTCCTGGTCGTGCTCATCGGCGCGGCGGCGCCTTCCGCGAGGTCGCTCGACGCGCTGGCCATCCGCCGCTGGCTGGCCGCGAACACCGCCTCGCGCGGCCCAGCCGACGCGCCGCTGCCGGCCCCGTTGGCTGCGACGGGCGCCCGCGCCGGATCGCTCTGAGCGCCTGCGCGGCGCTCAGGCCGGCTCCATGCCCTGCCTGCGCTTGGCCTCGTCCGCTGCCGGCGAAGCCATGAAACGCAGGCACTCCCGCACAACGTCAGCCTGATTCGACGTCACCGACAGACCGGCGCAGAAGGTCGTGACGAGCTGGATCGCCGGCGGCAGCGGGCCGACCACGTCGACGCCCTGCAGGTGGATCAGCTCGCTCAACTGCTGAAAGCCGAGCTCGACTTCACCGCGCGCCACCAGCGAGCCGACCGGCACGCCGGGCGGCGCCTGCACCGTGCGCGCCTTGATCCGATCAGCGATCCCCCAGCGCTCGAACAACTTGAGCAGGTGGACACCGCTCGGCCCGGTGGAGTAGCTGATGTTGCGTGCGGCGAGCACGGCCTGCTTCACCGCCTCCTCGCTGTCGATCGCGGGCCAAGGGGCACCCGCCCGCACAGCCACGAAGACACCGGATTTCACGAGGTCGACCCGGCTGCCGGCAACGATGCAACCCGTCTGCGTCAACTGCTCGATCGCATTCGCCGCGAGCACCACGACGTCGACGGCTTCGCCCGCCTGCACCCGCTTCGCTGCATCGACGCCGCCCACCGACTCGACGTTCACCGCCGTGCCCGAGATCGCGGACCACTGCGCCACCAGGTCGGCGAGCACCTGCTTGGTCGCCATCGACGAGATCATGCTGATGCCGGCTGCCATGCTGCCTCCCCCGGGGTCTGCTCTCAGGTGTTCTTGGACACACTGATGGTCGGGAACTTGGCCGAGAAGTCCTTCGCGCGCTGCGCGACCTTGATCGCGACGGTGCGTGCCATCGCCTTGTAGAGCGCGGCGATCGCGCCGTCGGGCTCGGCCACGACGGTGGGCATGCCGCTGTCGGCCTGGGCGCGGATCTGCATCGTGAGCGGGAGCGCGCCCAGGTAGTCGACGCCCCGCTCGGCAGCCATCTTCTTGCCGCCATCGGCGCCGAAGATGTGCTCGGCGTGGCCGCAGTTCGGGCAGGTGTAGACCGCCATGTTCTCGACCAGCCCCAGGATCGGCACGCCGACCTTCTCGAACATCGTCAACCCCTTCTTCGCATCGATCAGCGCGATGTCCTGCGGCGTTGTGACGATGATCGCGCCGGTGAGCGGCACACGCTGGCTCAGCGTGAGCGCGATGTCGCCGGTGCCGGGCGGCATGTCGACGAGCAGGTAGTCGAGGTCGTCCCAGTTGGTCTGGCGCAGCAGCTGGTCGAGCGCCTGCGTCGCCATCGGGCCGCGCCAGATCATGGCCTGGTCGTCGTCGACCAGGAAGCCGATCGACATGACCTGCACGCCGTGGTTGCGCATCGGGTCCATCGTCTTGCCGTCGTCGCTTTCGGGCCGGCCCTGGATGCCCATCATCATCGGCTGACTCGGGCCGTAGATGTCGGCGTCGAGGATGCCGACGCTGGCGCCTTCGGCAGCGAGTGCCAGGGCCAGGTTCACCGTCGTCGTGCTCTTGCCCACACCGCCCTTGCCCGAAGCCACCGCGATCACGTTCTTGACCTTCGGCAGCAACTGCACGCCGCGCTGCACCGCGTGGGCGACGACCTTCCAGCCGATGTTGGCGCTGACGTTGCCGACGCCTGGCACCGCACGCGCCGCCGCGACCAGCGCCTTGCGCAGCAGCGGGACCTGGCTCTTTGCCGGGTAACCGAGCTCGACGTCGAAGGCGACGCTGTCGCCGTCGACCTTCAGGTTGCGGAGTTGTTTGGTGCTGACGAAGTCGCGCCCGGTGTTGGGGTCGATCACGCCTTGCAGCGCATTCGTCAGTGCCGTGGTGTCGATGCTCATGGCCAGCAGTCTATCGGCTCGGTGCCCTTCCCTAGAATCGCGCCATGCGCCGCAAGCTGTTCGTCACCACCGCCCTGCCCTACGCCAACGGCCCGTTCCACATCGGGCACATCATGGAATACATCCAGGCCGACACCTGGGTGCGTTTCCAGCGCCTGCGCGGGCACGAGGTGAATTTCGTCTGCGCCGACGACGCCCACGGCGCCGCGATCATGATCGCGGCCGAGAAGGCGGGCGTGACGCCGCAGGCCTTCGTCGCCGGCATCACGGCCGGCCGCAAGCCTTACCTCGACGGCTTCCACATCGCTTTCGACCACTGGCACTCGACCGACGCGCCCGAGAACCATGCGCTGGCGCAGGAGATCTACCGCGCGTTGCGTGCCGCCGGCTTGATCACCGAGCGCTCGGTCGAGCAGTTCTACGACCCCGAAAAGGGGATGTTCCTGGCCGACCGCTTCATCAAGGGCGGTTGCCCCAATTGCGGCACCTTGGACCAGTACGGCGACAACTGCGAGGTCTGCGGCGCGGTCTACTCGCCGACGGAACTGAAGAACCCCTACTCGGCGCTGTCGGGTGCGACGCCGGTGCTCAAGAGCAGCGCGCACTTCTTCTTCAAGCTCTCGGACCCGCGCTGCATCGACTTCCTGAAAGGCTGGACGCAGACTCCCGGGCGGTTGCAGAGCGAGGTGCTGAACAAGATCTCGGAATGGTTCGCCGAAGACGACAACGGCAAGCCCAAGCTCGCCGACTGGGACATCAGCCGCGACGCACCCTACTTCGGCATCCGAATTCCCGACACCGAGGACAAATACTTCTACGTCTGGCTCGACGCGCCGGTGGGCTACCTCGCGTCGCTGCAGGCCCTGCTGGGCGAAGGCTTCGAGACCTACCTGGCCGACCCCGAAGTCGAGCAGGTGCACTTCATCGGCAAGGACATCGTCACCTTCCACACCCTCTTCTGGCCCGCGATGCTGCACTTCAGTGGCCGCAAGACGCCCAAGCACATCTACGTGCACGGCTTCCTCAACGCCGCCGGCGGCGAGAAGATGAGCAAGAGCCGTGGCACCGGCCTGTCGCCGCTAAGGTACCTGGAGCTGGGGCTGAACCCCGAATGGCTGCGTTACTACCTGGCGGCCAAGCTCAACGCGCACGTCGAGGACATCGACTTCAACCCGGACGACTTCGTCGCCCGCGTCAACAGCGACCTGGTCGGCAAGTACATCAACATCGCGAGCCGCGCGGCGGGCTTCCTCGGCAAGCGCTTCGGCGGCCGCCTGTCGGCCGACCTCGGGGTCGAGGGCCGGGTGCTGCTCGACGGCCTGCGCGCGCACGGCGAAGCGATCGCCCAGCTCTACGAGACACGCGAGTTCGGCAAGGCACTGCGTGAAACGATGCTGCTGGCCGACCGCGTCAACGAATACGTCGACCAGCACAAGCCGTGGGAGCTGGCCAAGCAGCCGGGGCAGGACGCCGCGTTGCACGATGTGTGCAGCGTGTGCATCGAAGCCTTCCGCGTCCTGACCGTCTACCTGAAGCCGGTGCTCCCGGCGCTGTCGGCGCAGGTCGAGCAGTTCCTGCAGATCGAGCCGCTCGACTGGCACGCCGCCACACGCTCGCTCGGCGGCCACACCATCGGCGCCTACCAGCACCTGATGCAGCGTGCCGACGCGCAGCAGGTCGACAAGCTCTTCGAAGCGCCGGCGCCCGAGAAGGCCACACCCGGCGGCGAAGAACTCGCGCCCGAGATCGGCATCGCCGACTTCACCAAGGTCGACCTGCGCATCGCGAAGATCGTCAACGCCGAAAACGTCGAGGGCAGCGACAAGCTGCTGCGCCTGACGCTCGACGTGGGTGAAGGCAAGACCAGGAACGTCTTCTCCGGCATCAAGAGCGCCTACCAGCCCGCGGACCTGATCGGCAAGTTCACGGTGATGGTCGCCAACCTGGCGCCGCGCAAGATGAAGTTCGGCCTCAGCGAAGGCATGGTGCTGGCCGCCAGCCACGCCGACGAGAAGGCGCATCCGGGCTTGTACGTGCTCCAACCCTGGCCCGGGGCGGTGCCCGGCCTGCGCGTGCGCTGACAGGCCGCCGCGCGATGACCACCGACCTGGTCGAGCGCGGCGAGTCGCTGGCTCTGCTCGCAGGCGGCCTCGCCGCGGCCGGCGGCGACGGCGGCCGCATCGTGTTGGTGGCCGGCGAGGCCGGCATCGGCAAGACCAGCGTACTGCGCGCCTTTGCGCATACGCTTCCTGAGGCCGCCGTCTGGTGGGGCGCCTGCGACGCGCTGCAGACGCCGCATCCGCTGGCCCCGCTGCTCGACATCGCGCGCGAGCGTCGGCCGCGCTTCGCCGCCGCACTCGACGGCCCCCGCGCCGCGCTGTTCGAGGCGGTGCTCGACGAACTGCGCCTCGCCGCCGAGCCGATGCTGGTGGTGGTCGAGGATGCGCACTGGGCTGACGACGCCACGCTCGACCTGCTCAAGTTCCTCGGCCGCCGCATCGAGCGCACCAGGGCCCTGCTGGCCGTCAGCTACCGCGACGACGAGGTCGGCGCGTCGCACCCGCTGCGGCGCGTGATCGGAGAGCTGCCGGTGGCCGCGCGCATCAACGTGCCGTTGCCGCGCCTGTCGCCGGCCGCGGTGGAGACGCTGGCCCGGCGCGCTGGACGGCCCGCCGCGGGCGTCCACGCCGCCACCTTCGGCAACGCCTTCTTCGTCACCGAACTGCTGCGCGATGCCAGCGACCCGCGGCCCGCGGTGCCGGCCAGCGTGCAGGACCTGGTGCTCGCGCGCTTCGCGCGCCTGCCCACCGGCGCGCAAGCGCTGCTGCAGGCGCTGAGCGTGGTGCCCGGCCGCGCCGAGCGCGCGCTAGTCGAGTCCACCGCCGCACCGGCGCTGGCCGACATCGAAGCCGCGCTCGGCAGCGGGCTGCTGGTGTCCGAGGGCGAGTCCTTCGCCTACCGCCACGAACTCGGTCGCGTCGCCATCGAGTCGATGCTGTCGACACCGGCCGCGCAGTCGTTGCACGCCCGCGTGCTGGCCGCGCTCGTCGAACGCGGCGCTGCGCCCGCGCGGCTGGTGCACCACGCGCTGCGCTGCGGTGACCAGGCCGCGATCACGCGCTGGGCACCGCAGGCCG
>DATDER010000145.1:0-8834 GCA_036523095.1 Rubrivivax sp. | reverse complement strand
TCGCCCTGCTTGAAGAAGCGTGTCTTCACGCCCTGGTGGTTGAACGATGTGCCGAGTCCCCGCGCACCGTGGCGGCGGTGGCAGCCGACATCGCTTGCGCGTGGTGCGAGGGCTGCCACTGGCGGGCCCGTTCCTGGTGGCAACCCAGGCACTGCCGGTTGTCGACGTAGGCGGGCAGAGGAGGCGCCTCCGACGGTGCCTCGGCCACCGGGGCCGAGGGGGTTCGCAGGGCCCAGAACGCGGCTGCTCCAGCCAAGAACAGCCCCAGTCCCGCCACCAGCCAGTGCACAGGGCGGCCTGGCGGCGGTTCAGGCGGCTGGATCGTCTGGGAGGGTGTGGTGCGCTGGTTCTTGGCCAAGGTATCGGGGCCGGCAGTTCAGGCCGGGTGCCCGATCATCCTGCCACGACGGCGGCCGGTGCCGTGCCGGCTCTTCTGCGGCTGCATCACTGCCTCCATGACGCGGTCGAGGTCGAAGCTGCCGGGCTTCTGGCGCGGCGGAAATTCCTTGAGGCTCTGCCGCGACATCGGCCCTGGTTCATCGGCGCGCCGCACCCTGCGGTGCCACGCAGGCGACAGCTTCGGGGGCCGTCCACTGCGCGGCGCGTGGATCGGACAGCGACTGCAGGAACGCCAGCAGGTCGGCACTCTCGTCGCTGCTCAGCTGCAGCGGCTTGAGGATCTGCTCCCCGTCGGTGTGCAGGCGTTCCAGGTTGATTTCACTGTAGTGGCGCACGACGCCCGCCAGTGTCGCGATCTGGCCGTCGTGCATGTACGGCGCCGTGAGCGCCACGTTGCGCAGGCTCGGGACCTTGAACTCGCCGAAGTTGCGCGGCTGCAGTTGCACATGGCGAGTCTTGACCGCGGCCGCGCTGTCCGCCGGCGCATCGCTCCAGCGCGAGAGCAGGTTGTGCGGACTCGCCCGCAATATGTTGATGCCGCCGTGCCGTCCCGGATCGACCACTCCCGGGCGCACGAAGTGCGGCAGCCCGGTGTCGCCGAACTCGCCGTTGCTGAACATCGGGCCGGCGTGGCAGACGTTGCACTGGCCGCGGCCGACAAAGATGCGCAGGCCGCGCCGGGCGTCGGCCGGGTAGCGCTCTGCGGCGTGTGCGTCGTTGCGCGCGAGCGCATCGCGGAAATCGTCGAAGGGCGTGCGGCCCGACACCAGCGAGCCGACAAAGGCGCCGAGGGCCTTGGCCGCGTTGACGAGCGTGGCCTCTTCGTCGCCCGGCGCGCTGCCGAACACACGTCGGTAGGCGCAGCCGAGTTCGGCATCGGCGCGGATCGTCGCCACCACATGCGCGGCACTCGCGCCCATCTCGCGCTGGTCCAGCAGCGGCTGCAGGGCTTGCGACCACAGGCTGTCGAAGGCGCCGTCCCAGCCGTACCAACGTTCGTGCACCGCGTTCCAGAGCGAAGGCGTGTTGCGCGCCAGCGTCTCGCGTCCCTGAGCGCGCGCCAGCCCATCGGCGAAGGCTTGTGCCGGCGCGTGGCAGCTGGCGCAGGCGAAGCGGCCGTCGGGCGACAGGCGGGGATCGAAGAACAGTCGCTGGCCGAGTGCGATGACCTCCGGGCGGCCGGCTTGTGCGTTGCCGGGGTCCTGCGCCGCTGGCGGGGGCCAGGGGCCGAGTTGCTGGACCCGGCGCAGCTCGGCCGGGCTGAACTCCGGCGCCGGCGAAGTCGCGGCGGCCCAGGTCGCGCACGCCGCCAGCAGTGCAACGACACGCGCCTTCATTCCAGCTCGACCTCTTGGGTCAGGCGCAACGGCGGTGCGCCGCCGCCGGGATCGAGATCGAAGATGAAGCGCCAGCGGCCGGGCATGTGGAACATCAGGCCTTCGGCGAGAAAGCGCCCGGCGCCCAGCGCCTGCACCGTGGCGCGGTAGTTCATGCCGTGGCGGTGTGCCGGCATGTCGGCGTCGACACGCAGCGCCGTGGGGGTGGCCGTGCCCGGCGGGGCGCACGCCACGAGGTCGAGTGCAAAGTGGCGGCCCACGGTGAGCGGCCCGGTGCGCGGCGCAAAGGCGATCTGCACGCCGCCCGCGGCGGCCTGCAAGCGCCCTGTGGCGGACAGTTGGTCGCCGCAGGCGGCGTGCGCTGCAGCGGCGTGCCCGGCGAGCCCGACCCAGAGCAGGCAGGACCCGCGCAACAAAATCAAGCCCTGGCGCGCGGGGTGTCGCGCAACAGCGCTTCGGCGTTGCGCCAGGCGATCTTCTCTGCCAGCGGCTGCGGAAGATCAGCGAGCCAGCCGCGCGAGAAAGTCGCGTTGGTGCCGATGTAGTGCCAGCGTTCGGGCGTGTAGGTGTCGGTGCCGACCATGAAGCGGTCGGGAAACTCGGTGAAGGTCTCACGCCAGGCCGGATCGACCTTGTTTTGCGAGGCCTGGTCGGTGCGGAAGGCGAGGTCGCACCACAGGCGCGGGTGGCGCCGCATCACCTCGCGCACCCGCTCCGGCCGGTCGAAGCCGGAGTGGGCCCAGAGCACCCGTGCCTCGGGCCATTGGCGGAAGAGACGGTCCACCGCGTCGGCGTCGGAATGCGCGTGCAGCAGCAGCGCGCGCTCGCGCGCCAGCGCGACCACGTGCCGGGGCACGGCGAGGTCGGCGTCTTCGCCGTAGAGGTGGAACTCGCCGATGCCGACGTAGCGGTACTTCCTGAGCCGCTCTTCGAGGTAGGCCGGCACGCTGTCGTCGCGCATCCAGCTGCTCAACTCGTTGCGGGTGCGGTAGGGGCGCAGTTCGGGCACGATCAGGTCGGGCGCCTCGGCGAGCAGCTTCTGCGTGCCTTCGTCGCTCGACGACGAAACGAGTGCGCCGCGCAGGCCCGCCTGGCGCAGGATCTGGACCGCCTGCTTCGGCGGCACCAGTTCCCACGCGTCGTGGCTGTAGTGGATGTGGGCATCGAAGATCAGCATCTCGCCCGCGGCGCGCACGCCGGGCCAGGTGCTGCCGGCGCCGAGCGCGAGCAAGCCGTTGAACAAGGCGCGTCGTTTCAAGGTGAGGCTTCCGGTGCGAGGCGCAGTTCGACCGTCATGACCAGGCATTCTGCGCCGGGCAGGCCGAACCGCGCACACGCGGGGGCATCGGTCGTCGGCACGCAGTGGCCGACCAGCCCTTCGCGCACGCCGAACACGGCGTCGCTGTCGAGGCAGGGATCTTCGGCGTCGAAGAGTTCGGTCACGAGCGTGCGGTGGCCGGGCGCCGCGACGATGAGATGGAAGTGCGCCGGACGCCACGCGCTGCGGCCGGCGGGCGCGACCAGTTCGTTCCAGACCGGACCGTCGGTGGGGATCTGGTAGGGCACCGGGCGGATCGTGGCAATCTCGAAGCGGCCTTCGGCGTCCATCCTCAAGCGGCAGCGCAGGTTGTCGGGCGGCTGGCCCGGGTCCTGCTGCCAGTACAGGCCGTTGCCGGCGTTCTGCCAGAAGTCGAGTGTGGCCGCGGGCAGGGGCTCGCCACCGGCGCCGCGAACGCGACCGCGCAGGATCACCGGCCGGCCCTCGTTGGCGCCGATCAGGTCGGCCGGGTTGGCGAGCCAGGGCGAGCCTGCGGTGTGGAAGGGCCCGAGCACGCTGCCGGGCGTGGCCGCGGGGTCGGACGCCAGCAGGTCGACCAGGCTCGACAGCCCGGTCACGTCGGACAGGAGCGAGAACTCGCTGCGCGATTCACTCGACATCGCACCCACGCGGTGCAGGAACGCGAGCGCGCCGCGCCACTCCGCGTGGCTGAGCTGCACGTTCCGGGCGAATCCGTGCAGGTGCTGCACGAGTTGCTGCACCAGCAGGCGCTGGCGCGCGTCGGGCAGCGCGCCAAAGCTCGCGCTGGCGGCTTCGGTGATGTTGTCGAGCGCGATGCCCCTCATGCGGTGACGGGGTTGGAGAGTACGCCGATGCCTTCGATCTCGATCTCGATCGTGTCGCCGGCCTTCATCCACACCGGCGGTGTGCGGGCGTAGCCGACGCCGGCGGGCGTGCCCATCACGATCACGTCGCCGGGCTCGAGCGTCATGCAGTCCGACAGCAGCGAGATCGTTCGTGCGACCCCGAACACCATGTCCGAGGTGGTGGCGCTTTGCATGACCCGGCCGTTCAGGCGCGACTCGATGTGCAGCCCGGTGGCGCCGGGCGGCAGCTCGTCGGCGGTGACGAGGCAGGGCCCGAAGCTGCCGGTGGCGTCGAAGTTCTTGCCGATCGTCCACTGCGTGGTGCGGCGCTGGTAATCGCGCAGCGAGGCGTCGTTAAAGCAGGCGTAGCCGAAGACGGCCTTCAGCGCGTCGTGCTCGCTCACCGCGCGTATGCGCTGGCCGATCACGACCGCCAGCTCGGCCTCGAAGTCGAGCTTGTCCGATACCCGCGGCACCCGCAGCGGCGCGCCGTGCGCCAGCAGCGAGGTGTTGCAGCGCAGGAAGAGCGCCGGATAGTCGGCGACGGTGTTGCCGCCTTCCTTGGCGTGGTCGATGTAGTTCACGCCGAGGCAGACGATCTTGCCCGGCTGCGGCACGCTCGGTAGCAGGGTGAGCGCGGTGGTCGGCGTCGGAACCTGCGCCGCCGCCGCGGCGGCGGCATGCCGTGCGAGCCCGGGATCCTGGGCGCAGCGTTCGATGAATGCCAGCAGCGAGGCGGGCACGTCGACACCCAGCCGGCTGCTGTCGATCACGCCGGTGCCGGACTGCACGCCCCAGCCGGCGCCGCTGGGGGATTGGTAACTGAGCAGTTTCATGGCTGCACCCTACGGGCTTCGCCCGGTCCCGCCAAGCGGGAGCATGAGCACTTGGGACGGCCCGGCGAGCTCATTCGACCTTGACTCCGATGTCCTTCACCAGCTTGCCCCACTTGCGCACTTCGCTCTCGATGTAGCTGCGCACTGCCGGCCGCTCGAGCCGCTGCGCTTCGAGCGACAGGGCCTCGAAGCGGTCCTGCACCGCCTTGGCGCCGAGCGCTTTGTTGATCTCGGCGTTGAGCAGGTCGAGCACCGCGGGCGGTGTCCTGGCGGGTGCAAAAAGCGCGAACCAGGTGTTGGCCTCGAAGTCCTTGTAGCCCAGCTCGGCCACCGTCGGCACGTCGGGCAACGCCGGGCTGCGTTTGAGCGACATGACTGCGATCGGCCGCACCTTGCCGCTCTTGGCAAAGGGCACCGCGGGCGGCATCGAGGTCGACGCGATCGGCACCTGCCCGCTCACGACGGCGTTGGTCGCCGCCGCGGGCTGGAAGGGCACGTGGGTGATGTCGACCTGGGCGATCGAGCGGAACAGCCACTCGGCGCCGAGGTGGGTGGTGGTGCCGTTGCCCGACGAGGCGTAGGCCATCTTGCTCGTGCGTGCCAGCGCCAGCAGTTCGGGCAGCGTGGTGGCCTTGACGTCGGGGTGGACGTAGATCAGGTTCGGTGTCACCGCCGCCATCGCGACAGGCTGGAGATCGTTCACCGCGTCGTAGCCGGCATTCGCGAACAGCGAGGGGTTCACGGCGTAGGCCACGCTGTGGATCAGCAGCGTGTAACCGTCGGCCGGCGAGTTCATCACCGCCTGCGTGGCGAGGTTGCCGCCGGCGCCGGGTTTGTTCTCGACCACCACGCTCTGGCCGAGCGCGGCGCCGAGCTGATCGGCGATCAGGCGCGCGACGATATCGGTCGAGCTCGCGGGGGCAAACGCGACCACGATCCTGATCGGCTTGTCGGGGAAGGCGGCGTGGCCCGGGCCGACGAGGGCCAGGGCGGCAAACAGGGCAAACACGAGCTGCTTCACACGGGACCTTCGGGACGGTGGGGGGTCGCCCTTTTTAATCGAGAAAGCGGCCGACCCGCCTGCCTACAATCCCGCGCTGCTCAGCGAGACCCGATGAACAAGCCCCTGGAACTACCCGACCGCTGCGATGTGCTCGTCGTCGGTGCCGGGCCCGCCGGCAGCGCCTGCGCCCAGTGGCTAGCGCGCGCCGGTGTCGACGTGCTGCTCGTCGACCAGCACGACTTCCCGCGCGACAAGACCTGCGGCGACGGCCTGATCCCCGACGCGCAGGCGGCGTTCAAACGCCTGGGCGTGCTGGACGAGGTGATGCAGCTCGCGCAGCCGGTGTCGCACGTGCGTTGTTTTGCGCCGAGCGGGCGCCATGTCGATGTGGCGGGACACCTGTCGGTGCTGCCGCGGCGCGAACTGGATCATCTGCTCGTGCGCGCCGCCGAACGTGCCGGGGCGAAGCTGCACACGCCCTGGCGCTTCGAGGCGACGCTGGAAAATGCAGGGCGCGTCGCCGGCGCGCGTTTCAAGCGCGATGGCGCGACGAAGGAGGTCGCCGCGCAGCACGTCGTGCTGGCCACGGGCGCAGGGCCGCAGGCGATCATCGCCGCCGGCCTGTGCGAGCGCCGGGTGCCCAGCGCGATGGGGCTGCGCGGTTACGTTCGCAACCCGGCCATGGTCGGCCGCATCGACAAGCTCGAGGTCGTCTGGCACCCTCGTCTGAAGCCGGGCTACGGCTGGATCTTCCCCTGCCGCGACGGTGTCTTCAACATCGGCATCGGCATCATCGACAGCCACCGCGCGGGCGACCACACGATGCGCAACGTGAACCTGCGCGAGGTCTTCGCTGCCTTTACTGAACTGCACGCGCCGGCGCGCGAGCTGATGGCCGGCGGCACGCTGGTGGGCGATCTCAAGGGCGCGCCCTTGCGCAGCTCGTTGGTGGGCGCCCGTTTCGCGCAGCCCGGTGTGCTCGCCACTGGCGAGGCCATCGGCAGCACGTACTCGTTCACGGGCGAGGGCATCGGCAAGGCGATGGAAACCGGGCTGCTCGCGGCCGAGTCGCTGCTGGCTGCGCAGGGCGGCGCGCTCGACGATGCCGCGCTGGCGGCGCACTACGAAGCCGGGCTGCGCCGCCTCAAGCCCAAGTTCGACCTCTACGAACAGGGCAACCGCGCCAACCACCACCCGTGGCTGATCGAACTGCTGATCCGCCGCGCAGCGCGCAGCCCGCGCCTGCGCCAGCGCATGTCGAACGTGCTCGAGGAACGTGCGACGCCGGCGCAGCTGTTCACGCTGCGCGGGCTCTACAAGCTCATCGTCGAGTAGCCATGTGCCAGCTCCTGGGCATGAACGCCAACACGCCGACCGACGTGTGTTTCAGCTTCACCGGACTGGCCACGCGCGCCGAGGAACACAAGGACGGCTTCGGCATCGCCTTCTTCGAGGACCGCGGCCTGCGCCTCTACGTCGACCACCACAGCGCGCGCGCGTCGCCCGTGGCCGAGCTGGTCAAGGGCTACCCGATCCGCAGTGGCAACGTCATCGCCCACATCCGCAAGGCGACACAGGGCCGCGTAGCGCTGGAAAACACCCACCCCTTCGTGCGCGAGCTCTGGGGCCGCTACTGGGTCTGCGCCCACAACGGCGACCTGAAGAGCTTTGCGCCACGCCTGCACGGCGCCTTCCGCCCGGTCGGCGACACCGACAGCGAGCGGGCCTTCTGCTGGCTCATGCAGGAGCTGGCCAAGGCCCATGCCGGTGTGCCGACCATCCACGAATTGAACGCGACGCTGGGCGAGCTGCTGCCGCAACTGCACCGCCACGGTACCTTCAACCTGCTGTTGTCCAACGGCCAGGCGCTGTGGGCGCACGCGTCGACCCACCTGCACTGGGTCGTTCGACAACATCCCTTCTGCAGCGCGACGTTGGCCGACGAAGACCTGAGCGTCGACTTCGCCGCGCTCACCTCGCCCACCGACCGCGTCGCGGTGGTGGCGACCGAGCCGCTCACCCACGGCGAGGCCTGGCAGTCGATGGCGCCGGGCGAGTTGCGGGTCTTCGTCGACGGGGCGCCGCTGGTCTGAGGCCCGGTGCCGGCACGCAAAATCGACGCTTCGAAAAAAGAAACACACCATGCCCGCGATCCCCGCCCCCCGCTTCGACACCTTCTACCGCCACCCCGAACTCACGCGCCTGCTGCAGGACTACGCCGAAGCGCGGCCCGGCCTGGTCGAGTTGCGCTCGATCGGCAAGAGCCACGAGGGGCGCGACATCTGGCTCCTGGTGCTCACCAACCCCGCCACCGGCGCCGATGCCGACAAGCCCGCGTTCTGGGTCGACGGCAACATCCACGCCGCCGAACTGACGGCCAGCACGGCCTGCCTCTACTGGCTGCACCAGCTTGCCAGCGGCTACGGCAGCGACGCCCAGGTCACGCAACTGCTCGACACCCGTGTGGTCTACATCGTGCCGCGGCTGAACCCCGACGGCGCCGAGCTCGCACTCGCCGACAAGCCGCGCCACATCCGCTCGTCGACCCGCCCCTACCCTTTCGACGAAGCGCCAGTCGATGGCTTGACGATCGAAGACGTCGACGGCGACGGGCGGGTGCTCCTGATGCGGGTGCCCGACCCGCACGGGGCCTACAAGAAGCACCCCGAGGAGCCGCGCCTGATGACCCCGCGCGAGCCGGGCGAGTTCGGCGGGGCGTACTACCGCGTGCTGCCTGAAGGCACGCTGATGAACTACGACGGCCTGAAGTTCAGCGCCAACCGCGACCGCGAGGGGTTGGACCTGAACCGCAACTTCCCCGCCTACTGGCGCCAGGAGGGCGAGCAGCTCGGCGCCGGCCCGTACCCGACGAGCGAACCCGAGGTGCGTGCGATGGTCGACTTCATCGTCAAGCACCCGAACATCGGCGCCGCGGTGAGCTTCCACACCCACAGCGGCGTGATCCTGCGCCCGATGGGCACGCAGAGCGACGACGACATGACGCCCGAGGATCTGTGGATCTACAAGCGCCTGTCCGACATCGGCACCAAGCTCACCGGCTACCCGGCGGTCAGCACCTTCCACGACTTCAAGTACCACCCGAAGGAAATCATC
>DATDER010000144.1:0-6344 GCA_036523095.1 Rubrivivax sp. | reverse complement strand
TGAAACCTGTGCGCCCAAGGCTGGAGATACGGGTCGATGTACGGCAGCGTCGGCAGATCAGGAAAGTAGAAGAAGCGTGGCCGCTGCATGGCGTCGGGCGGCAGCACCGCAGGGACGGCCATGTAGGCGTTCAGCGCACGATCGATTCGTTTAAGTGCGGACGGTCCATGCTCGCGTCTCAGCGGCTCGACGATCCCGAAGAAGACATCACGCCGGTGGAGGTGAACATCGGCGACCGCCGCCTTCACCAGCCCGGCAAGGTGCGGCGGCGTCTCCGACGGCCGGCGCCAGACGCCAGCAGCATGCGCACGCGTGACGGCCTCGAAGCGGGCCAGCAGGGCCGGCTGGCGCCTGCCGGCGTCATCGAGCATCTGGCCCAGCAGGAGCCAGGCTAGGGGAGATCCGGGCAGGCGCTCGACGAAGGCGCGCAGGCCTTCGATAGCCGGGCCCAGCTGATCCCGGTTGGCGCGGGCCACGGCCAGTTCCACAGCCAGCATCTCGTGCTCAGGGTTGAGGCGAAATGCAGTCGCCAGGACGGACTCCCCGCGCTCCAGGCTTCCACGCTCCGCGGCGATACGTGCCAGCGCGATCGCGGCCTCAGCGGAATCGGGCCGCGCCCGGTGGACGGTGTCGTAGGCCGACTCGGCGTCAATGCCTGTCCCAGTGCGAGCCAACGTGCGAGCGGCCAGCAACTGGGCCCGGAGGGCGTCGTCGTTCACGGGTCAGCCGCAGAACTTCGCGAGCACGCGGCTCACTTCGGTGCGAGCCGGATCGCCCCATCCAGCCGGATCACCTCGCCATTGAGCATCTCGTTCTCGATGATGTGCTTGACGAGCTTGGCATAGTCCTGCGGAGTGCCCAGGCGGCTCGGGAAGGGCACGCCGGCGGCGAGCGCGTCCTGGACCTCCTTGGGCATGCCGAAGAGCATCGGCGTGCCGAATATGCCGGGTGCTATGGTCATGTTGCGGATGCCGTTGCGCGCCAGGTCGCGTGCGATCGGCAACGTCATGCCGACGACGCCGCCCTTGCTCGCGGCATAGGCGGCCTGGCCGATCTGGCCATCGTAGGCCGCGACGCTGGCGGTGGAGATCAGAACCCCGCGTTCGCCCGTCGGCTCGGGCGCGTTCCTGGCCATCGCCTCGGCCGCGAGGCGGATCATGTTGAAGCTGCCGATCAGGTTGACGCTGATCGTCTTGCTGAACACCGCCAGCGGGTGCGCGCCGTCCTTGCCCACCGTCTTGACCGCCGGCGCGATGCCGGCGCAGTTGACCAGACCGAAGAGCTTGCCGAGCGCCAGTGCCGCCGCCACGGCGGCCTGGCCATCGGCTTCGACACTCACGTCGCACTTGACGAACACACCACCGAGTTCGGCTGCGAGGGCCTGCCCCTTGTCGGCCTGCAGGTCGGCGATGACGACCTGGCCGCCTTGCGCCGCGAGCATGCGCGCCGTGCCTTCACCCAGGCCCGACGCGCCGCCGGTGACGATGAATACCTTGCCTGCGATGTCCATGTTCGAGCTCCAGACGGTCGTCTCAACTGCCGAGTGCGGCCAGCGCACGGGCGGTGATCTCTTCCACCGACCCGAGCCCTGAAATCCGCGCGTAACGGGGTGCCTGGGTGTCGCCGGTGGCGGCCCAGGCGGAGTAGTACTCGACCAGCGGTCGCGTCTGAGCCTGGTAGACGGCCAGGCGCTTGAGCACGGTTTCTTCGCGGTCGTCGCCGCGCTGGATCAGCGGCTCGCCGGTGACGTCGTCCTGGCCCGCGACCTTGGGCGGATTGAACTTGAGGTGGTAGGTGCGGCCCGACGCCGCATGCGAGCGCCGGCCACTCATGCGTTCGACGATCGCGGACTCGGGCACGTCGATCTCGAGCACGGCGTCGAGCCGCACGCCGGCGACCTTCATCGCGTCGGCCTGCGGGATCGTGCGCGGAAAGCCGTCGAAGAGGAAGCCGTTGCTGCAGTCGGGCTGCGCGATGCGTTCCTTGACGAGGCCGATGATGAGTTCGTCACTGACGAGACCACCTGCGTCCATGATCTTCTTCGCCGCCACGCCGAGCGGTGTGCCCGCCTTGACGGCGGCGCGCAGCATGTCGCCGGTGGAGATCTGCGGGATGCCGTGCACGCGGCAGATTTGTGTCGCCTGGGTGCCTTTGCCGGCGCCTGGCGGGCCCAACAGAATCAATCTCATCGCGATCCTCGTCGTTTGTTTGTCGTGGCCCGCGAAGGGCGTCCCTGCACGCCTCACCCGCGTCGCGACGAGATTAACACGCGTCCCTCCGCCCGCGAGGCCCTCTGCCCCGTCAGCCCATCAGGGCACGCACGCGCTCGAGGTCGTCGGGCGTGTCGACACCGGTGCCCGGCGCGTGTGGGGTCACGTGCACCGCGATGCGCTCGCCGTGCCACAGCACCCGCAGTTGCTCGAGCGCCTCGGTTCGTTCGACAGGCGCCGGCGCCAAGCCTGGAAAGCGGCGCAGGAACGACGCGCGGTAGGCGTACAGGCCGACATGTCGCAACGGCGGCGGTGCAGTGGGCAGTGACTCGCCGCCCGGCGGCGCATCGCGCCAGAAGGGCACCGGCGCGCGGGTGAAATAGAGGGCCCGCCCGGCGGCGTCGAGCACGACCTTGACGATGTTCGGGTTGTTGAAGTCGGCCGCCGAGACGATGGCGTGCGCAGCGGTTCCCATCACGCAGTCGGGGCGCTCGTCGAGCAGGCGCGCGCAGCGTGCGACGAGTTGGGGATCGATCAGCGGCTCGTCGCCTTGCACGTTGACCACGACCTCGTCACCGTCGAGCCCGAGCAGCACACAGGCCTCGGCAAGCCGGTCGCTGCCGCTCACATGGTCGGTCCGTGTCAGCAGCGCTGCCACGCCGTGCGCCTCGCAGGCGGCGACGATCTCGGCGTCGTCCGCCGCCACGACCACGCGCTGGGCGCCGGAGCGTGCGGCCTGCATGGCCACGTGGACGACCATCGGCAGCCCGCGAATGTCGGCGAGCGGCTTTCGTGGCAGGCGGGTCGACGCGAGCCGGGCCGGGATGAGGACGGTGAAGCTCACGTCAAGGGGCCGCGTCCGAAGGCGCAGCGGCCGCATCGAGCAGGTTGCGCGCCTCGGGCTCGAGCATCACCGGGATGCCGTCGCGGATCGGGAAGGCCAGGTGGTCAGCAGGGCACGCGAGTTCATGCGGGTGGTTGTCGGCGTCGCGCAGCAACGTGAGCGGGCCTTTGCACACGGGGCAGACGAGCAGTTCGATCAGACGGTGGTCGATGGTCATGGCGGCGTCGGCGCTGTGCGGCGCAAGCGGATCTCGGGACGGACTGGGGGCTAGAGGGCGCGCTTCGCCTTCTTCGGCGCTTTCAAGGGGCCGAGCAAGGCCGCGAGTGCGGCGCGGCTGCTCGCCGGCAACTCAAAGTCTAGCGTGGCGACGTGGATCGAGCCGGCGTCGGCGACGTCGGCCGGGATCTTCACGGCATCCTTCTCGGTCAGCACCACGGTCCCGGCGTCGTGCGCCCAGGGGCGCGGCTCGAAGGCGGCGTGGTCGGGCAGGGGGAGGCGCTGGATCGTCAGACCTGCCGCTTCGAGCATGCTGAAAAAGCGTTCAGGGACCGCCATCCCGGCGGCGGCCGTGAGGGGCGCAGCCGCCAGCGACTGCAGGTCCGACAAGCGGGGCGCTGCGCCCGCCCACCATTCGGCGAGCGGCAACGATCCGGCCAAGCGCCTCCGCGCGGCCAGACCGGGCCAGGGCGTGGTCGGTGCCTCGGCGTTGTAGATCACGACCGTCCGCGTCGGCGGCAACGCGGCCATCGGTTGGCGCAAGGGGCCGGCCGGCAGCAGGCGGCCGTTGCCGACGCCGCGTTCGTCGAAGACCACGACCTGCGCGTCGCGGTGCAACGCGAGGTGCTGCAGACCGTCGTCCGCGAGCACGATGTCGACGGTGGGGTTGGCGGCGCACAAGGCCCGCGCGACGGCGGCGCGTCGCTGGCCGACCCAGACCGGCGCGCCGCTGCGCAGGTGGATCAGCAGCGGCTCGTCGCCGCAGTCGGCCGCCAGGGTGGTGCGCGCCACCGCGGCCGGGACCGTGGCGCTGGAGCCGTAGCCACGCGAGATCACGCCCGGGTTCCAGCCGTCGCGCCGCAACGCGGCAATCAGCGCAATCACGGTGGGCGTCTTGCCGGCGCCGCCCGCGATCAGGTTGCCGACCACCAGCACCGGCACCGGCACCCGGCCGGCACGCAGCAGACCGGCCGCAAACAGCAGCCGGCGCAGATGCCAAGCGGCGCCGTAGAGCCAGGATAGCGGCAGCAACGCCAGCGTCAGTGCGGAGGTCCTGGGCTGCCACCAACTGCGCTCGATCGCGCCGCGCAGGCCGGCAAGGGGGCGCTTTTCAGCGGGGACGGCCATCGCGATCGCCGCCGTGCGCTCAGGTGCCGCCGGCCGGGCTCTGTGCCGCGAAGGTGAGCCGGGACAATCCGGCGCGGCGTGCCGCGTCGAGCACGTTGATGACCGCCTGGTGCGCGGCGAGCGCGTCGGCCGAGATGATCACGACGGCGTCGTTGCGGCCCTCGGCCGATGTCGTCAGCGCCTGGGTCAGCGTCTCCACGCTGCGGCCGTCGACGGCCTGGCGCTGGACCGCGTAGCGGCCGTCGCCCGAGACCGACACCAGGATCTCACGCGGGCGTTCCAGCAACTTGTCTGCCGCGGCCGTGGGCAGCGTGACCTGCAACTCGGTGAAGCGCGAATAGGTCGTCGTCATCATCAGAAAGATCAGCACCACCAGCAGCACATCGATGAACGCGATGAGGTTGATCTCGGGCTCCTCGTCGCGCTGGTTGCCTCGGAACTTCATGCCGCGGCCCTTTGCACCGAAAAGCGCATCAGGTGCGGCACCATGCGCTCGGAAGCCAGTTCCATGCCCAGGCGGTAGGAGTTGACGAGGCCGCGGAAGTAGCGGTGGAACATCAGGGCCGGGATCGCGACGATGAGGCCGAAGGCGGTGTTGTAGAGCGCGATCGAGATCCCGTGCGCCATCTGCGCCGGGTTGGCCCCGGAAGCGCCGGGCGCTTGCGAGCCGAAGATCTCGATCATGCCGACGACGGTGCCGAGCAGCCCCAGCAGCGGTGCCGCGGTGGCGATGGTGCCGATCGCGTTGAGGTAGCGCTCGAGGTGGTGGATCGCCTCGCGCCCGGCGTTTTCGAACGACTGGCGCAGCGCAGGCTCGCTGATCCGAGGTTCGCCCACGACACTGCGAATGCCGCTGGCGAGCACGCGGCCGAGCACCGAATTGCTGGCGAGCTTGTTCACCACATCGGCGGGCGGCAGCCCGGCGCGCGTGACGGTGATGACTTCATCGAGCAGCGTGGGCGGCGCCACGACCTGGCGGCGCAAGGTGATGAACTTTTCGATGACCAGCGTCATGGCCACCACCGAACAGAGGATGAGTGGCCAGATCGGCCAGCCCGCGGCTTGTATGATCGAAAACAAGGGGTGTCCTCGGCGGCATGAGCCGTGCGTCTTGGTCTTGGGTGCGGGCGATTATGGCCGAAGCGTGTTGCCTCTCGATTCGCGCCGCAGCGCCGGATTCGCGTCACTCATCCACCGATTCTGTGGATATCTTTGTGCACAACACCCGTCCGCGCGAGCCGACCCCGCGCCGGTGCTGCGTCCACCCTTGATTGCCCACTTTTCGACCAGCAGTTTTTCAATGCAGATCAAGCACTTGCAATATTGTGACTGGACTGTGACTGCAATGCGGCGGGTGCACCGGCTTGATGCATCGCCTGTGGAGTTCTCGCGCCTGCGACGCGGCGCCGTACGCCGTGGTTGAGAGCCCGGGCGACGCGGGCGTCCGCCCGACGTGGGGTGTGGCTGCGCTGTTGCTGGCGGTGTCGGACACGCTGTCGGCACGCTTCGGCGCGCTCAGCGTGCGTGGCGAGCTGTCCGGCACCACACGCGCCGCAAGCGGGCACCTGTACTTCTCGCTCAAGGACGCCGACGGCGTACCCGGGCTCATCCGGTGCGCAATGTTCCGGCGTGCGGCCGTGCTGATGGACTTCACACCTGCCGACGGGCAGCGTGTCGACGTGCGGGGGCGGATCGCCGTCTACGAACCGCGCGGCGAGTTGCAGTTCGTGGTCGAGTCGATGCAGCGCGTCGGAGCCGGCACGCTGTACGAGGAGTTCCTGCGCCGGCGCGCGCGACTGGCTGCCGAGGGGCTGTTCGACGGTTCGCGCCGGCGGCCGATCGCAAGCCACCCACGCGCGATCGGGGTCGTCACCTCGCTCGGCGCCGCGGCGCTGCGCGATGTGGTGACGGCGCTGGCCCGGCGCGCGCCGCAGGTGCGTCTGGTC
>DATDER010000143.1:0-5851 GCA_036523095.1 Rubrivivax sp. | reverse complement strand
GCCGGGCCGGGCCTCGTGACCATCAAGCAGATGCTGAAGAAGCCCGAATACACCCGCGGCTTCGCCGGCGCGGTGGTGGTGGCCAGCGCGACGCTCGGGCCGATCATCCCCCCGTCGATCCCGATGGTCATCTACGGCCTGGTGTCGGGCGCGTCGGTCGGTGCGCTCTTCCTTGGCGGCGTGGTGCCCGGGGTGCTGATGGCCCTCTTGATGATGGCGGTCGTGGCCGTGATCGCGAAGCGGCGCAACATGCCGCGCGAGGCCCCGGTGCCACGCTCGGAATGGCCCTCGGTGCTGTTTCGCGGTGCACTGCCGCTGTCGATGCCAGTCGTGTTGCTGGGCGGCATCTACTCGGGCGCCTTCACCCCCACCGAGGCGGCTGCGGTCGCCGCGGCGCACGCGTTGATCCTGGCCACCGTCGTTTACCGCGCGCTGAACTGGCGCCAGCTGTTCGCGGTGGTGCTGGAGTCGACGCGATCGAGCGCGGTGATCACCCTGATCCTGGCCGGCTCCTTCCTGCTCAACTACGCCTTCACCGCCGAAGGCGTACCACAGGCGATGGCGGCCTGGGTCGATGCCCTGAACCTCTCGCCGGTGGCCTTCCTGCTGCTGGTCAACGTGATGTTCCTGGTGTTGGGCTGCTTCCTCGACGTCTCGGTGCTGCTGCTGGTCTTCGTACCGATGCTGCTGCCGGCGGTCAAGGTGCTGGGCATTGACCTCGTGCACTTCGGCGTGCTGGTGGTGCTGAACATGATGATCGGCCTGATCCACCCGCCCTTCGGCATGCTGCTGTTCGTCACCAAGGCGCTCACCGGCATCCCGATCGGCGAGATGATGAAGGAGGGCTGGCCCTTCATCGTGATGCTGCTTATGCTCCTGCTGGCGATGACCCTGTTCCCGCAGATCGTGCTCTGGCTGCCGCAGACGATGGGCTACGGCGCGAAATGACGACCACCCCGAAGCGTCTTCGGCGCCTCCCCTCAAGGGCCGCCGCTGGCGGACCGGCGGAGCCGGATCCGCGGCGGCCGCTTGGCTTCCTGAGATGACCATCGACCTCGTCTGCGTCGCCTGCTGGAACGTGGACCTCGTGACGCGGGTGCCGCGACTGCCCGCGCCCGGCGAGACCGTGTTCGGCGACGCATTCGACAGCGGCCCCGGCGGCAAGGGCAGCAACGTCGCCGTCGGGCTGGCGCGACTGGGGGCGCGGGTGTCGATCGTGGCGCGCCTGGGCGACGACGAGTTCGGCCGCCGCGCGCTGCCGTTCTGGCACAGCGAGGGCATCGACTGCATGTACACGCAGACCGCGTCTGGCGAAGCCAATGCCGTGGCCAGCATCCTGGTGGCCGAGGGTGGCGAGAACAGCATCGCGATGTTTCGCGGCGCGGGCTTCCGGCTCGGCGCCGAGCAGGTGCGTGCGGCGCGGCCGGCCTTCGAGCGAGCGGCGTTGCTGACGATGCCGCTCGAACTGCAGGACGAGGCGGTCGGCGCCGCGCTCGCGCTGGCGCGCGAATGCGGCACGCGCACCGTCCTCAACCCAGCGCCGGCGCGCGTGCTGCCGGCCGAGTGGCTGCGTCGCGTCGACGTGCTGACGCCGAACGCGCTCGAGGCGCGGCAGCTCTGCGGGCTGGCCACAGACGCCGCCGTGACCCCGGCGCAACTCGGTGCGCGCCTGTTCGAGCGGGGCGTCGGCGCTGTCGTCATGACCTGCGGGGCCGAGGGGGCATGGGTGCTCGAACCCGGGCAAACCCCCTTGCCGGTGGCCCCCTGGTCCGTGCATACCGTCGATACGGTGGGTGCGGGGGATGCCTTCAACGCCGGCTTGGCGATGGCGCTGGCCGAAGGGGCCACGCTCGCGCAGGCTGCACGCTTTGCCAGCGCTACCGCGGCGCTGGCGACGACGCGCCACGGTGCGGCACTGGCCATGCCGCAGCGCAACGAAGTGGATGCCCTCCTCGCCCAACCCTGAAAACACCACCCAAACCAACGGAGACAACGAACATGCAAGGCCTGAGCAAGCGTCAACTGATCAAGGGCACGGTCGCACTGGCCGCCGGCATCGCGGCACCGACCCTGCTGCGCGCGCAGGCCACCGCCGTGCGCTGGGGTGAGTCGCTCGCCACCAACCACCCGCAGGTGCAGATGGCCGAGCGCGTGGCCAAGGAGGTGAAGGAAAAGAGCGGCGGGCGCATCGACGTGCAGGTGTTCGCCAACAGCCAGCTCGGTTCGGGCAAGGAGATGATTGAGTCGGTATCGTCCGGCGCGCTGCAGCTCACGACCGACGGCGCCGGCGCGCTCGGCACCTTCCTGCCGCAGCTGTCGGTGATCGAGGCGCCGTACCTGTGGCGCGACGCGGCGCACATGTCTAAGGCCGCCGGTACGCCGCTGTTCGCCAAGCTGAACGACGACTTGGTGGCCAAGCGCGGCATGCGCATGTTGAACATCACCTACTACGGCAAGCGCCACCTCACGACGGGCAGCAAGGCGGTGAAGTCGCCTGCCGACATGGCCGGCTTCAAGCTGCGCGTGCCGCCCGTGGACACCTTCCGCGCGATGGCCGAAGCCTGGGGCGCGCGTGCCACGCCGATCGCCTTCGGTGAGCTCTACCTCGCGCTCTCCCAAGGCGCGGTCGACGGCCAGGAGAACCCGCTGCCGACGATCCAGAGCGGCAAGTTCTTCGAGGTGCAGAAGTACCTGGTGCTGACCGAACACATCATCACGCCGCGCATGGTGATCGTGAACGAGGCGTTCTGGAAAGGCCTGCGCCCCGCAGACCGCGATGTGATGCAGGCCGCGTTCGCCTCGGCTGCCGCGTGGCAGGACAAGGAACTGCTGGCGCAGGAGGCCACGCTGGTGGGCACCTTCAAGACCGCCGGCATGACGGTCATCGAGCCCGACCTCGCTGCGTGGCGCAAGCCGGTGCTGGACAAGGTGCCGGCGCAGTTCGCCGACAAATGGGGCAAGGGCACCTTCGAGTCGCTGCTCGCGCTTTGAACTCGCTGCTCGCCGGGGCCGACCGCCTGCTGAAGTGGGTGGCCGGCACGATCGTCGTCGTGCTGCTCTTCACGGTCACTGCCGGCGTCGTCTCGCGCGCGCTCAACCATCCGCTGGCCTGGACCGACGAGTTCAGCGGCTTCCTGATGACGTGGCTCGCGTGCCTGGGCTGGATGCTGGCCACGCGCCAGAGCGCGCACATCCGCATCGGCGTGTTCCAGGACCTGCTGCCGCGCCCGGCATGGCGCGCCACCGAGGTGGCCATCCTGTTGATGGTGGCGCTGCTCGGCGCGGTGGTGGCGTGGTACAGCGTGCACCTGATCCGCACCAACGCTGACATCGAGTCGCTCGCGCTGCCGATCTCGGCCGCGTGGCTGTACGTGCCGCTGCTGCCGGCGGGCCTCGTCACGCTGGCCCAGGCGCTGGCCGATCTGTTGAAGGTGTTGCGCGGCCGGGCGCTCGAGATGAAGGAGGTGGAACTGTGACCGGCCTGATCGGCAAGATCGCCGGCGCGTGGCTGGTTGCCATCCTCGGCGGCATGCCGCTGTGGGTGTCGATGGGGCTGGCCGCGTTTGCGTTCATCTGGCTCGCGGGCATGCCGATCACCGTGCTGCCGCAGAAGATGGCCGGCTCGATGAACTCGTTCCCGATCGTCGCGGCGCCGCTGTTCATCCTGATGGGCAACATCCTCGGCGCGGCCAAGATCACCGACCGCATCGTCGTCTTCGCCAGCGCGCTGATCGGCTGGGTGCGCGGCGGTTATGCGCACGCCAGCATCCTCACCAGCATGATCTTCGCCGGCATGGTCGGCTCGGCGGTGGCCGATGCCGCCGGCTCGGGCGCGATCGAGATCCGCGCGATGAAGAAGGCCGGCTACAAGCCCGAGACCGCTGCGGCGATCACTGCCGCGGCGGCCACCATCGGCCCGATCATCCCGCCCTCGCTGCCGATGGTGATCTACGGCGTGATGGCGGACGTGTCGATCGGCAAGCTGTTCATGGGCGGCGTGGTACCCGGCGTGCTGATGGGCGTGGCGCTGATGGTGATGGTGGCCATCGTCGCGCGGCGCGAAGGCATGGCGCGGCAGAAGTTCGGCGGCTTCAAGGCCATCGGCAAGGCCTTCGTCCACTGCTTCTTTGCCATCATGACGCCAGTGGTGATTCTGGGCGGCATGTTCAGCGGCTGGTTCACGCCCACCGAGGCCGCCGCGGTGGCGTGCCTGTACGCACTCTTCCTCGGCTTCGTCGTCTACCGCACCCTGCAGTGGCAGCAGCTCGGCCCGATCCTGGTGGACACCGCCGTCACCACCGGTGTGGTCATGGTGCTGGTGATGAGTGCCGCAGCGCTGGGCTGGTGCATCTCGATTTCGCGCGTGCCGCAGACGCTCACGCCGATCATCCTGGAGACCTTCAGCAACCCGCTGCTGTTCCTGCTCTTCGTCAACGTCCTGCTGCTCGTCGTCGGCTGCTTCATGGAAGCCCTGGCCGCAATGCTGATCCTGATCCCGATCCTCGCGCCGGCGGCCGCGAGCTACGGCATCGACCCGGTGCAGTTCGGCGTGATGGTGGTGCTGAACCTGATCATCGGCACCGTCACGCCGCCGGTGGGCGTGGTGCTGTTCGTCGTCACGCGCATCGCCGAGATCCGCTTCGAGGTGATGGCGCGCGCGATCCTGCCTTGGTTGATACCGCTGCTGGTGGTGCTGGCCGCGATCACGGTCTATCCGCCGCTGACGCTGGGCTTGGCGGCGGCGATGAAGGGCGGCTAGCGCGGCAGCGCACTTCGGCTCACATCAACCCGGCATCGACCAGGATCTGCCGCACCCGCGCGACGGCTTCGTCCGGCAGCAGCCGATTCGGCCGGGCCATGTGGCGGTGCTCGATCAGCCCCATGAGCTGCAGGGCGGTCTTGAAGCTGCCGACCCCCGACGCCCCCATGCTGATGTGCGGCAGGCCCTGGAACACGATCTGGAACAGCGCCACCAGGCGGTCCTGTTCGCGGCGCGCGCCCGCCCAGTCGCCGCGCCGGGCGGCGTCGTACAGGCGCACGTAGCCACCCGGGTCGACGTTGGCCAGGCCGGGCACGCAGCCGTCGGCCCCGCCGAGCAGGGCGGCGTCGGCCACGATCTCGCTGCCGCTGAGCACGAAGAACGGGGGCTCGCCCGGCGCGCTGCGGTCGAGCATCACCATGCGCAGATGGCCGTCGTCGCCGCTGCTGTCCTTGAGCCCGCAGGCCAGGCCGCGGCGGCGCAACTCGGCCACGGTGGCGCGCTCCAGCTTGACGTGCACACACAGCGGGATGTCGTAGGCCACGATCGGCAGGCCTGCGGCGTCGTGCACGTAGCCGAAGTGGTCGACGATCTCGGGCTGGCTGGTGCGCGTGTAGTAGGGCGCGGTCAGCACCAGCCCCTGCGCGCCGAGCGCCTGGGCCTGGCGGGCGTGGGCGACGCAGTGGTCGGTCGTCGCGTCGAGCACGCCGGCGACCACCGGCACCCGTCCTGCGGCCTCGTCGACGATGGTCTCGATCACACTGGCACGCTGCGCCGGGGTCAGGAACACGCACTCGCTGGTGCTGCCCAGCGCGAACAGGCCGTGCACGCCGCCGTCGATCAGGTGGCGTACCACGCGCCGCAGGCTGGCGCTGTCGATGGACCCGTCGGCCGCGTAGGGCGTGGCGACCGGCGGGACGATGCCCTGAAGTTGCAGTGAAGCCATCGGGCAGAGTGGTTGTCGGGGTGATCAGATCCTAACGTCGGGCGCACCAAGGGTTTCTAGGGAGGGCGGCCCCTTGGGCTCGCTCGTGGTTTGGTTCACACTGCCCCTGGACTCCACAGGAGGCAGACATGAGCAGCCCATCCCGT
>DATDER010000142.1:0-3620 GCA_036523095.1 Rubrivivax sp. | reverse complement strand
CCGAAGTGAATTGTGAGCAACATCAGCGCAAACAGGTTGATGAGCCTCAGCGGGCCCAAATCCCATTTGTCGAAGAGGTAGCCGAGCGCTGGCCGACCGGGGAACGGGTCTTGCCCGATCGCGTGCCGCCAGATCAGACCGGTGACGGCGATCGCCAGTGCGATGTGCAGCTGCCAACGGGGGAGGGCGGTGACTACCGGTACACCTGCTGCATGCGCCGAGCCGAGCCACAGGCCCAGTACCCACAGGAACTGCCATGCGAGCAGGTTGAACGCGCCGGTCTGGTTGTAGGGCACGGACACGCCCGTAGCGGCGGCAAAGCCACGGTATGCCCACTCGCCGAGACCGAACTGCGCTCCGAGCCACAGCAAGATGCTCAACCCCAGCGCCCAACCCCAGCCCTGACGTAGCGAATGCAACAGCACCACCGGGCTGGCGAGCAGGAACAGCACATACATCGGGAGAATGTCGAGCAGCGGCGGCGCATACACCAGCGCCAGCCCGCTCATCCAGGCCTCGAGCGGGCGTGCCCGGTAGTACGAAATCAGATCATTGATCGCGCGCTCGCCGGTCGCAATGCCGATCAGCGCCACCAGCGTCAGCAGGAAGACCAGCAGCAGTGCCTGGCAGGCGTACACCTTGAGGGCTCGTTGCAAGAAGGCCCGGCGCACCTCGTCTTCGCCCCTGCGCTGCGCTTTCTGTGTGTGGACGAGTCCGGCCATGAAGGCCGATACCAGTACGAACCCCTCGGCCGCGGACACATGACCGAAAGGCTGACCCAGGGGTGACGAAAGTACGGTGGGCAGGTGCGTCAGCGTCATCAATACCAGCATCAGGCCGCGCAGCGCGTCGAACTCCCGCTGCCTGCCATCCTCGACGGTCTGCCCGTGTGGCGCCATTCCCACCTAAGAAGCGCTTTGCAGCATTGGGTTCACCTTTCAGGAAGCCGCAACGGTCATGCGGCGGATGCGCCGGTACTCCAGATGGAACGGCAAGCCTCGTTCCTGCTCCGGTGCCGATGTCTACTTCAGACTGACTGGCTGCGGCCGTTCGAGTTCGGCGACCAAATGACCGCTGTTACCGAGACCAGACGTTGAACTAGAGGCGGTCGGGTCGGTCTCAGCCACGCATCGGGCCATACATCTCGGGGCGCCGGTCGCGCAGTACGTGGTTAAAGCCATTGATGCTGCGGTGGCGGCGCGCCTCGGACAGATTGATGTCGGCCACCAGGGTTTCCTCCTGGTCGGCGCTCGCCGGACCGGCGATTGGCCAGCCGTCGGGGCCGACGATCAGGCTATTGCCGAGAAAGGGCTGACCGCGTTCGTTGCCGACGCGGTCGGCCGCTGCGATGAACAGCGAATTCGAATGGGCACCGCCCATCGCGAGGATGTTGGCCATCACCGGCAAGTCGCGTGGCTGCGCTCGCATCGGCACCCAGTTGGTCGGCACGCACAGCAGATCGGCGCCGCCCAGCGCGGCGAGGCGATAAGTCTCGGGGAACCACTTGTCGTAGCAGATCGCGCAGGCGAAGCGTCCGGCCGGGATGTCGAACACCGGCACCCCCAGGTTGCCGGGCTCGAAGAACAGGTTCTCGTCGCCCCAGAGGTGATTCTTGCGATAGGTTCCGAGGTAGCCCTGGGGGCCGATCACCGCGGCGCTGTTGTAGAGCTTCGCGCCCTCGCGTTCAGCGATGCCGGCGACGACCACGACGCCGTGCTTGCGCGCCGCGGCCATCCAGGCCTGGCAACTCGGTCCGTCGGGCAGGGTTTCCGACTCGGCGAAGGCCTCGTCGCGCGTCTCGAAGACATAGCCGGTGTTGCACAGCTCGGGCAGCACAACCAGTTGCGCGCCAGCCGTTGCAGCCTCGCCGATGCGCCGCATGCTGCTCGCCAGGTTGTCTTCCTTGTGCTTGACCTGCGGCTCCATCTGGATGCAGGCCACCTGCAGTCGGCTTTCGGAGGAATGGCTCATGCCGGGTCCGCTGGAGAAGGCTTGCGAAGGGCCGCCCGATCGGCCGGCGACAACGCGAGCAAGTGCAGCACCGCCGGGTGCACGGTGCCGGCGCCGCCGACGTCGGCTGGCATCTGCTGCACGAAGGGCAGGGTTTCGGCGCGCGCAACGGTATGCACGCGGCGCAGTTCGGTGACCGGGTCGGGGTGTTCGTCGACGCGAACGTCGAGCAAGGGAAAGGGCTGGTGGTGGTATAGCTTCAACGCCGCGGACTGGCGGCCTCGTTTGTCGCCACCGGCCGCGTCACCTGCCTCCAGGGCGAGCATCATCCGCTCGTCGAGGTCGAGCCCCGCGCTGGCGCGAAAGGCCGCGGCCATCGCCAGCAGCACGGCCTCGCCGACCAGCATGTTGCCTTGCACGGCCATGTGCGGTTCAACGATCTGGCCGAACCAGGGCGTGCAGCCATCGCCCGACTACGCCGCACTGCGCCCTTGTGCATCGACGACGCCAATCTGGCGCAGTGCATGGCCGGCGTCTTGTGCCACGCTGTACCTGAACTGCTGCGACGAGTCGGAGCGGCGCGTGCTGGGCTTCGAGGAGGCCGCGCGCTGCTCGATCGCGGCGGCCGAGGTGCTGAAACGCCGCAGCTTTGGCGGCGACTTCGGCGCCATGCTCGCGTGGTGGCGGCTTCAGCGGGGCGGAACACCTGCCGCCCGGACCACGGTCGGTCACTGACGAGCCGTCAGCAAGGCGTCAGCCCATGGCCTTCGACGGAATACAGCTGTCGGACTACTGAAGGTGGCGATGAATGACAGGTTCCGGCGACAGCTGTCATTCAACCGTCAAAACTGACCGTCGGATGGCGTGACCAGCGGCACTCGCAACCCCAAGCGACACCGCGGCGTAGGTGACTTCTCACACAGCCCAAAGCCCCGTCGCAGAGGAAAGGCGGGAGTGAGGACGCCCCTCTCGGCTGGACTCAGGGAGAGATCCAATCCTCCGCGTTGCCTGCCTGCAATCGGCCTCACCGCCGCGCGAGCGTCTCGACGGTCTGCAGCAAGCTGTGTCGGTGTTCCACATCGGCTGACTCCTCGGCCGTGCGGGCGGCGGGTCCTTCCCAGGTTCCACCCAGGGCGCGGATCAAGTCCACCGTGGCTTGGTATTGCGCCGCGCGCACCTGCAACGCGAGGCGGCGGTTGGCCAGCTCGCTGCGCCGAGCATCCAGTGCCTCCAGCTGGCTGACGTAGCCGTTGCGGTAGCGCGAGGTCGAAAGCACGGTCGCGCGGCTTGCCCATTCCACGGCCTGTGCTTGCGCGCTGGCTTGGTCGGAGAGCAGGCTGAGTGCCGAGAGCTGGTCTTCGACGTCGCGGAAGGCGAGCAGCACCTGCTCACGGTAGCTGGCTGCGGCGGCGTCCCATTGCGCGTTGGCACTTTGCACGCCGGCCTCGCGGCGCCCGCCGTCGAAGATCGGCAGCGAGAGCAGGGCGCCCACGCCCCAGGCGCGCGCCGACCACTTGAACAGCTCGCTTAGGTCGGTGGAGACCTGGCCGGCCGTCGCCGTGAGCGTGACATCGGGGAACCACGCCGTGCGTGCGACGCCGGCGCGGGTCTGCGCCGCCAGCATCGCGTGCTGTGCCGCGGCCACGTCGGGCCGACGCGCGAGCACGCTG
>DATDER010000141.1:0-2240 GCA_036523095.1 Rubrivivax sp. | reverse complement strand
CGATCAGCACCTCGTTGCTGATGACGTCGAGCTTCTTCTGTACTTCGCCCTGCACGTTCTCGGTCCCGGCGCTGCCCAGCACGTCGCCGAGCGCACCCTTGTTGACCGAGATCGCGATGCGTTTGCACGCGCGGGCCACGACTTCGATCAGCAGCCGCAACTGGGCCGGGATGCGGCCATGCTGGCGTTCCTGTTCGACGAGGTATTGGGTCAGGCTGACACGACGGCTCACGTCAGGCTCCGGCTTCCAGCGCCTTGCCGACGATTTCGCGCGTGTCGGGGCTGAGTTCGGGCCGCGCCGCCACGCGTGAGATCGCTTCGCGTGCCGCGCTGCGCTGCGGCTCTGCGAGTTGGCGCCAGCGGTCGAGCGCACGCGCCAGGCGTGCCGCGATCTGCGGGTTGATCGCGTCGAGCTCGATCACACGCTCGGCCCAGAACACATAACCCGCGCCGTCGGCACGGTGGAACGCGGCCGGGTTGTGCATGCAGAGCGAGAACACGAGGCTGCGTGCGCGGTTCGGGTTGCGCAGCGTGAAGTCGGGGTGCCGCATCAGGGCCTGGGTGCGTGCAAAACCGGGCCCGTCGCTGCTGCCCAGCGGGTCGGGCGCACGCGCCTGGAGCGCGAACCACTGGTCGAGCGCGAGCGGCTCGTGTTTGAACATCGTGTAATAGCGCTCGAGTGCTGCGCCGGCAAGCGCCGCGTGGCTGTTCACGAGTGCGCGCAGCGCGTGCATGCGGTCGGTCATGTTGGCCGCGTCCTTGACACGCTGGTAGGCGCGGCCGGGCCAGACCGTGTCGCCGCTGCGCGCCGCGGCCAGACACAACATGGTCAGCGCCAGGCCGGCGAGCGCACGCGGCCCGGCCTGGTGTGCGCTGGGGTCGTAGCCGCCGCTGCTCTGGTGGGCCTCGAAGGCCCAGGCCCAGTCGGCCTGCAGCGTGGTCGCGACCTGCAGCAGCAGGCTCTCGCGCACGGTGTGGATGCGCTGCGGGTCGGCTTCTTCCAGCTGCTGGGCGACATAACCTTCGCTCGGCAGCGTGAGCACCAGCTCCTTGAGTGCCGGCGCCAGCGTCGGGTGGCGCAGCACGCCACGCAACGCTGCGGCAAGCGCGTCGTCCAGCACCGGCTCGTTGCCGCTGTCCAGTGCCCCGAGCATGCGTTGCAGCAGCACACGCTGGCCGGCCTCCCAACGGTTGAAGGCGTCGCTGTCGTGCTGCAGCAGCACCAGCAGGTCGGCTTCGCTCAAGCCGTCGTCCAGCAGCACCGGCGCCGAGAAGCCGCGCAGCAGCGAAGGCACCGGGTCGCTGTCGATGCCGGTGAAGACCCAGCGCTGTTCACCCTGGTCCAGCACCAGAAGCTGCTCGGCCGCGAGCGGCGTGTCGCTGCCCGCCAGGTGCAGTGCGAGGGCGCTGCCGTCGCGTGCATGCAGGCCGACCCGCACTGGAATCACAAACGGCTCTTTCACCGGCTGGCCCGCGGTGGCGCGGGTGGACTGCGCGAGCGTGAGGGTCCAGGTCAACGCCGCGGCGTCGTAGTGCCCGCGCGCCGTGACCCGCGGCGTGCCGGCCTGCGCGTACCAACGCTTGAAGGGCACGAGCTTGGCGTTGAGCAGGCTGCGCGGGTTGGCGTCGGCCAGGGCCTGCGCGAAGTCGTCGCAGGTGACGGCCTGGCCATCGTGGCGCTCGAAGTACAGGTCCATGCCGCGCCTGAAGCCTTCGCGGCCCACCAGCGTGTGCATCATGCGCACGACCTCGGCGCCTTTTTCGTAGATCGTGGGGGTGTAGAAGTTGTCGATTGCGGCGTACTGGTCGGGCCGCACCGGGTGCGCCATCGGGCCCGCGTCTTCGGGGAACTGCAGCGCGCGCAGGCTGCGCACGTCTTCGATCCGCTTGGCGGCGCGGGCCGAGGGCTCGGCCGCCATGTCCATGCTGAATTCCTGGTCGCGAAAGACCGTCAGGCCCTCTTTCAGCGAGAGCTGGAACCAGTCGCGGCAGGTGATGCGGTTGCCGGTCCAGTTGTGGAAGTACTCGTGCCCGACGACGCTTTCGATGCCGGCGAAGTCCGCGTCGGTGGCGGTGGCGGGACTGGCCAGAACGCAGGCGGTGTTGAAGATGTTGAGACCCTTGTTCTCCATGGCGCCGGCGTTGAAGTCGCCCACCGCCACGATGTTGTATTCGTCGAGGTCCACCTCGAGCCCGTAGGTGTCCTCGTCCCACTTCATCGCGTGCTTGAGCGACTCCAT
>DATDER010000140.1:0-19620 GCA_036523095.1 Rubrivivax sp. | reverse complement strand
GAACGCATACGCCGCCGGCAGCGCCACCGCGAGCGAGATGACCGTGTTGATGGCGACGTAGATGAGCGAGTTGATGTAGCCCGAGTACCAGGACACATCGGTGAAGATGGTCCGGTAGTGCGTCCAGGTGAAGTTCTGCGGCCACAGGCTGAACGACGACAGGATCTCTTCGTTCGTCTTGAACGACATGTTGAGCATCCAGTACACCGGCAGGATGGCGAACACGAGGTACACGATCAGGAAGATCGTGCGCTTTTTGAAGCGGCGGTCATCCATGGCCGGGTTCCTTGTCGGCCGTACCGACACGCTGCATCCAGTTGTAGAGGATGAAACACAGCAGCAGGATGATCAGAAAGTAGATGAGCGAGAACGCCGCCGCCGGGCCGAGGTCGAACTGGCCCACCGCCTTCTGCGTCAGGTACTGGCTGAGGAAGGTGGTGGCATTGCCCGGACCGCCGCCGGTGAGCACGAAGGGCTCGGTGTAGATCATGAAGCTGTCCATGAAGCGCAGCAGCACGGCAATCATCAACACGCCGCGCAGCTTGGGCAACTGGATGTAGCGAAACACCGCGAGCTTGCTTGCACCGTCGATGCTGGCAGCCTGGTAGTACGCGTCGGGTATCGCGCGCAGCCCGGCAAAACACAGCAGCGCGACCAGCGGGGTCCAGTGCCACACGTCCATCAGCAGCACCGTGAGCCAGGCGTGGGTGGCGTTGCCGGTGTAGCTGTAGTCGAAGCCCAGCGCGGCGAGTGCGGCACCCATCAGGCCGATATCGGTGCGGCCGTAGATCTGCCAGATGGTGCCGACCACGTTCCACGGAATCAGCAGCGAGATCGCGATCAGCACGAGCACCGCCGACGACTGCCAGCCCTTGGCCGGCATCGCCAGCGCGAGCGCGATGCCGAGCGGTATCTCGACCGCCAGCACGGCAAGCGAAAAGCCGATCTGGCGCACCAGCGCTTCGAGCAGATCGTCGTCGCGCATCACCGACTTGAACCACTCGGTGCCGACGAAGACACGCCGCTCGGGCGAGATGATGTCCTGCACCGAGTAGTTCACCACCGTCATCAGCGGCAGGATGGCCGAGAACGCCACGCACAGCACCACCGGCAGGATCAGGAACCAGGCCTTCTGGTTGACCGGTTTCATGGTGCCCCCTTCGCGCCAAAGGCGCGGTCCCCCCACGGGGGAGCTTCGCACTTGGGACGGCCAGGCGTGCTCATGACACGAGTTCCTCGTCCTTGTAGTAGCAGGTGTGCTCACCGACGATGCGCAGCCACACCGTGCTGCCGACTGCGGGCGCCCGCTCTTCAGCGCCGAGCCGCACCCGCAGCACCGCGCCCCCTTCGATCTGCGCCGTGAGCAAGCCGTAGGTGCCGACGTCCTGCACCAGCGTCACCGTGGCAGGCACCGCGCCTTCGGTGCCGGCGGCCGAGAGCGTGACGTACTCGGGCCGCACGCCGAGCTGGGTGGCACCGGCGGGTGCGCCGGGCAGCAGCGATGCCGGCAGGAAATTCATGCCCGGCGAGCCGATGAAGTGGCCGACGAAAGTGTGTTGCGGGCGCTCGAACAGATCGGAAGCGCTGCCTACCTGCACCGCGCGGCCGCGTGTCATCACCACCACCTGGTCGGCGAAGGTGAGCGCTTCCACCTGGTCGTGCGTGACATACACCAGCGTCAGCTTCAGCTCGTGGTGAATCTGCTTCAGCTTGCGCCGCAGTTGCCACTTCAAGTGGGGGTCGATCACGGTCAGCGGCTCGTCGAACAGCACCGCACTCACGTCTTCACGCACGAGGCCACGACCGAGCGAGATCTTCTGCTTCGCGTCGGCCGCCAGCCCTGCAGCGCGCAGGTCGAGTTGCGCGCTCATCTCCAGCATTTCGGCGATCTGCCCCACGCGCTGCTTGATGCGCGCCGGCGCCACGCCGCGGTTCTTCAACGGGAAGGCCAGGTTCTCGGCCACCGTCATCGTGTCGTAGATGACCGGGAACTGGAACACCTGCGCGATGTTGCGTTGCTGCGGGGTGAGCGGTGTCACGTCCTTGCCGTCGAACCGGACCGTGCCCTGCGACGGCTTGACCAGCCCCGAGATGATGTTGAGCATGGTCGTCTTGCCGCAGCCCGAGGGCCCCAGTAGCGCATACGCGCCGCCATCGGCAAACGCCATCTTCAGCGGCAACAGCGCGTAGTCTTCGTCGCGCTGCGGGTTCGGCTTGTAGGCATGCGCCAAGTCGAGGTCGATGCGGGCCATCTCAGGTGGCCCCACCCGGCGCCAACAGCAACTCACCCGCGGCGTCGAACACATACGCCTGCGCCGGGCTCAAGCAGAGCGTGATCGGCGCGCCAAGTTCGAACTGGTGCACCCCCGTCAATTGCGCCACCAGTTCACCTGCCGCCGTTTCCACGTGCACGAAAGTGTCGGAGCCGGAAATCTCGGCCAGTTCCACTTTGCCGGGCAATGCAAGATCGCCTTCCCGTGCGTGGACCCGGAGCGCACCGGCGCGCACGCCCACGGTCACAGACGCACCCACCGCCGCCGGCGGCGCGACGTCCAACACCAGACCCGATTCCAGGACGACCCCCTGCGAGCCGACACTGCCAGCCACCAGGTTCATCGGCGGGTCGCTGAAAGCACGCGCGACGCGGATCGACTTCGGCTTGCGAAAGACCTCGGCCGTCGGCCCGTATTGCAGCAGCTCACCGCCGTCCAGCACCGCCGTGTAGCCGCCAAGCAGCAGCGCTTCCGTCGGCTCGGTGGTGGCGTAGACGACGGTGGATTCTCCACTGGCGAACAACTGCGTGAGTTCGTTGCGCAGTTCTTCGCGCAGCTTGTAGTCCAGGTTGACAAGCGGCTCGTCCAGCAGCATCAGCGGCGCCTGCTTGGCCAGCGCGCGCGCCAGCGCCACCCGTTGCTGCTGGCCACCGGAGAGCTCGGCCGGCAGGCGCTGCAGGAAAGGCTCGATGTGCAGCTTGGCGGCCAATGCCTGCACGCGCGCCGCAATACCGCTCTCGCCGCGCAGCTTGAGCGGCGAGGCGATGTTGTCGGCCACCGTCATCGAAGGGTAGTTGATGAACTGTTGGTAGACCATGGCCACGTTGCGCTGGCGCACTGGCATGCCGGTCACGTCGCGCCCGTCGGCCAGGACGCGGCCGGCGCTGGGCACGTCGAGCCCGGCCATCACCCGCATCAACGTGGTCTTGCCGGCCTGCGTGGCGCCCAGCAACACCGTCACCGCGTGCGGTACCAATGTCAGGTCGATCGGGTAGAGATGGGTCTGGGCGGCGACGCTTTGCTCGATGCGCGACAGCATCAGTTCCATGCAGGGTCTCCTGGGCCACCCGTCGCCGCGGCTGGCGGCGACGGTGCACACGGGGTGCGGGCCTTGTTCGTTTGTGTTTTTGCCGCTCGTTTGTAATGGAGCGGGCACACAAACGCAAGCATCGTGGACAGTCAGCCTGCCGCCGGGCCCGCTCAGCGCTCCGCGATGTAGTGTTGCATGCGCGGCTCCTCGCCCGGCAGCAGGTAACTGCGCACCCGCGCTTCGATCTCCTGGTCCGCCAGCGTGGCACGCGAGCGCTGGTGCAGGTAGTCGGCCCAGCGCGTGACGATGAAGCGCTCGACGTAGCGCTGTGAATCACCGAGGTCGCGGTAGACACGCCAGAAGGTCGCGCCGTCCCGCCGCCGCGGGGCCCGCATGTGGCTCAGCGCGTCCATGAAACCTTCGGTGTCGTCGGCCCGGACGCGGTAACCGATCTCGACCGCCACCGGGCCGGCTTCGGGGTCGGGCTCGTAGGCCAGGAAGAGATCCTGCGACAGTGTCGCGGGGGTCACTTCGTCGAGGGCGCTCATGCGCAGCGGGAAGCGTCGTGCCAGCAGCGCCGTCGCCAGCATGCCCACCGCCGCCGACGTCAGGGCGAGCGACAGCCCCAGCAGTCCCGACAGCGCACCCCACAGCGCCGACCCGAGCGCGAAGGCGCCGAGCGCGCTCAGAACATGCAAGGCGTTGGCACGCGCGCGCACCCAGAGCGGCGCGCTGGTCTGGGTCGCGGTGTTGTAGGTCGACATGACCGACATCCAGGACGCGCCGCCTGCGACCAGCGCAGCGTAGACCGGCCCGTCGATGGGCGACCACGCGGCGATCAGCATCACCAGCGCGAACACGATGCAGCCGGTGGCGACCAGCCTCTCCAAGCCCAGCCACAGACGCAGGCGACCGATCATGAATCCCGCGATGACGGCGCCGCTGCCCATGCACCCCATGAGCAAGCCGAAGCCGGCGGCACCGAGGCCGAGCTGGCGCTGCCCCACGACCGGCAGCAAGGCCCAGAGCGCGGAGCCGCAGGCGCTGTAGGCCGCGGTGCGAACGAGCTGGGCCAGGACCACGTCACTGTGGCGCGCAAAACGCAGCGCGCTCAGCATGCCGCCCCAGAGTCGCTCGGCCGGCAGTCGCGATGGCGGATGCGGCTTCGGCGGGAAGGCCCGCACCGCGTGCAGCAGGACCAGGATGCCGGCGAGCGCGATCACGAAGACCCAGCCCGCCCCCGTCCTGGCGTAGACCCAGCCGGCGAGTGCCGGGCCGAGCGCACGCGCGCCGTTGTAGGAGATGCCGATCGCAGTGATCGCCTGCGGCAGCTCGTCGCGCGGCACCACCTCGACGACCGCCGAGTTCCACGCTGGCGAGAGCAGCGCGGTGCAGCAACCGATGAGGAAGGTCAGCAGCAGCAGCGTCGTCGCGCCGGCCCAGCCGGCGATCAGCAACACGGCCAGCAGCGCCACCAGCACCGCCTGTGCCGCGAGCGCGGCGAGCAGCAGGCGACGCCGGTCGGTGGTGTCGGCCAGCACCCCCGCGGGCAGCGCAAAGAGGAACATCGGCAGGAAGACCGCCGTCTGCACCAGCGCGGCCAGGAACGACGATCCCGTCAGCTCGACCACCAGCCACGACGCCGCCATCGCCTGCATCGCGTTGCCGACGAAGTAGGCCGTGCCGCCGCCCAGCAGCGCACGCAGCGCGCGGTGGCGCAGCACCGCCTGGATGGACCCCGCCGCTGCAGTCACGTGACGAGCAGGGCTCGGAAGTCGTTCACGTTGGTGAAGGTCGGACCCGGCACCACCAGGTCGCCGAGCGCCTGGAAGAAGCTGTACGCGTCGTTGCGGTCCAGGACCTCGGCCGCCCTCAGCCCGAGCAACTGCGCGCGTGCCAGGGTGTCCGGGGTGACGATGGCACCGGCGTTGTCTTCGATGCCGTCGATGCCGTCGGTGTCGGCCGCCAGCACATGAACCCCCGGCTCGCCTTGCAGCGCGATCGCGCAGCCGAGCAGGAACTCGCTGGCGCGGCCGCCCCGGCCACCTTTCGATTTGACGGTGACCGTCGTCTCTCCGCCCGACAGGATCACGCAGGGCCTGGCGAAGGGTTGCCCGTGCCGCGCCACCGCGCGCGCCAGCGCGGCGTGCACCTTGCCGACCTCGCGGCTCTCGCCTTCGATCTCGTCGCTCAGGATGTGCGACTCGACGCCCGCCGCGCGCGCCACCGCGGCGGCCGCATCCAGGCTCTGCTGCGGTGTGGCGATCGTGTGCACGGCGTGGCCGTCGAAGAGTGCAGCGCCCGGCTTGGGTGACTCGAAGGCGCCACTTTCCAGCCCCGCCAGCGCGGCCGCCGGCAGCGCAATCGCGTAACGGCGGCAGATCGCGAGCGCGTCGGCACAGGTCGTCGCGTCGGGCACGGTCGGGCCGCTGGCGATGACTTGCGGGTCGTCGCCCGGCACGTCGCTGATGAGCAGCGTGACAACACGCGCCGGCGCACACATCGCCGCCAGCCGGCCACCCTTGATCGCCGACAGGTGCTTGCGCACGCAGTTCATCTCGCCGATCGCGGCGCCGCTCTGGAGCAGCGCCTTGTTGATCGCTTGTTTGTCTTCCAGCGTCATGCCGGCCGCAGGCATCGACAGCAGCGCCGAGCCGCCGCCCGAGATGAGACACAGCACCAGGTCGTCGGCACTGAGCCCGCGTGCGAGTTCGGCAATGCGCGCGGCGGCGCGGCGGCCGGCGTCGTCGGGCACCGGGTGCGACGCTTCGACGACCTCGATGCGACCGGGCCGATCTCTGTACGCCGGCGGCACGTGGTCGTAGCGTGTGATCACCAGGCCCGACAGCGGCGCGCCGGCCGGCCACAGTGCATCCACCGCCGCGGCCATCGCCCCGCCTGCCTTGCCGGCACCGAGCACGAGGGTGCGGCCTTTCGGCGGCGGCGGCAGCCACGCGGCCATGTTGTGGGCCGGCAGCGCGCGCTGCACCGCAGCGTCGTAGAGGGAGCGGAGGAAGGCGCGGGGGTCTGGCGGCGTACTCATGCCCTGATTGTCTGCTCAGGGCGCGGCTTCAAGCGCGGTGGATCGGGTCGACCCAGGCCACGTTCTCGGGCGCCTCCACCGGCTCGATGTCGAGGTTGATCGCCACCGCTTCGCCGTCGCTGCGCACGAGCACACACTCGAGCACTTCGGTCGGGCTGGCGTTGATCTCCTGGTGCGGCACGAAGGGCGGCACGTAGATGAAGTCGCCCGGCCCGGCTTCGGCGGTGAACTCGAGTGCCTCGCCCCAGCGCATGCGGGCGCGGCCCTTCAGGACGTAGATCACGCTCTCGAGCGGCCCGTGGTGATGCGCGCCAGTCTTCGCGTTGGCGTGGATGTGCACCGTGCCGGCCCACAGCTTCTGCGCCCCCACGCGCGCGAAGTTGATCGCCGCCTTGCGGTCCATGCCCGGCGTCTGCGCGGTGTTCGGGTCGAGCTGGTCGCCCGGCACGACACACACGCCGTCGTGCTTCCAACGGGGCGCGTCGGCGCCGCTCATGGCTCAGGCCAGCGCCGGGCCGCCCCAAGCGGCCTGAGCGCCCCCTTGGGGGGCAGCGAGCGGAGCGAGCATGGGGGTCGTCACTTCAAGCCTTGGCCACTTCGTGGTTCGCCATCAATTCCAGCGCACGCACCAGCGCCGAATGATCGAGCTCGGCCATGCCGTTGGCGGCGCAGGCCTGCATCAGCTGGGACGCGCTGGCCGTCTGCGGCAGGCTCACGCCCAGCGCCTTGGCGCCTTGCAGCGCCAAGTTCAGGTCCTTCTGGTGCAGCCCGATGCGAAAGCCCGGGTTGAAGGTGCGCTTGATCATGCGTTCGCCGTGGACTTCAAGGATGCGGCTGGCGGCAAAACCGCCCATCAGCGCCTGACGCACCTTGGCCGGGTCGGCGCCGGCCTTGCTGGCAAAAACCAGCGCTTCGCCGACCGCCGCGATGTTGAGCGCGACGATGATCTGGTTCGCCACCTTGGTGGTCTGGCCGTCCCCGTTGCCGCCGACGAGCGTGATGTTCTTGCCCATGAGCTGGAACAGCGGCAGCACCTTGTCGAAGGTCGCTTGCGGGCCGCCGACCATGATCGTCAGGCTGGCCGCCTTGGCCCCGACTTCGCCACCCGACACCGGGGCGTCGAGGTAGTCGCAGCCGAGTGCGTTGATCTTCTGCGCGAAGACCTTGGTCTCCATCGGCGAGATGCTGCTCATGTCGACGACGGTCTTGCCCGCAGTCAAACCCGAAGCGACGCCGTTCTCGCCGAAGAGGACCGCCTGCACATCCGGCGTGTCCGGCACCATCATGAAGATGATGTCGGCCTGGCGCGCCACATCGGCGGCATTGGCGCAGGCCACGGCACCGGCATCGAGCAGCGCCTGCGGCAGCTTGCTGCGCGTGGCGGCGAAGAGGTCGTGCCCGGCGGCGCGCAGGTGGCCGGCCATGGGTGCGCCCATGATGCCGAGGCCGACGAATCCGAGTTTCATGCAGAGGTTCCTTTCGAAGCGAATCGAGACTAGTAGGAGCCGGAGCCCGCAGCCGCCGGTGTCGCGCGCATCGCCGACATCACCTGCTGCGCACCCGCAGCCATCAGACGCGCGTCCGAGCTCACGGTCACGAAGCGGAAGCCCTTGGCGATGCGCGCCAGCGCCACATCGGGCCGGCCATTGTGCACGCCGGCGACGATACCGTGGGCCTTGGCGCGCGCAAGGATGTGGTCCATCGCCTGCGCGACCGGGGGGTCGACATCGTCAAACACCGGCCGGCAGCCGAGCGCAAGCGACAGGTCCGAGGGGCCGATGTAGACCGCGTCCAGCCCTTCGACCGAGAGGATGCTGTCGAGGTTGTCGAGGGCCTGCGCCGTCTCGATCATCGCGAAACGCACGATCGTGTCGTTCGCGTTCGCCTGGTAGTCCGACCCGCCGTAGAGCAGCGCGCGGATCGGCCCGTTGCTGCGTGTTCCCATCGGCGCGTAACTCGTCCACGCGACGAACTTCTGCGCGTCCTCGCGGGTATTGACCATCGGGCAGATCACGCCGTAGGCCCCGGCGTCGAGCGTCTTCATGATGATGCCGGGCTCGAGCCAGGGCACCCGCACGATCGGCACCGTGGCGGTGGTGCTGATGGCTTGCAGCATCGTGACCATGGCCTGGTAGTCGATCATGCCGTGCTGCACGTCGATGGTCAGCGTATCCCAGCCCTGATGGGCCATGACCTCGGTGCTGAAACTGTTGGGGATCGCCAGCCAGCCGTTGACGGCAGCCTGGTCGGCCTTCCACATCGTGCGCAGTCGGTTTTCTCTCATCGGTGTCTCCAGTGTGTTCGTTGTTCAGCGGACCATGCAAGGTCGCTTGGGGTCGAATTTCCAGCCCGGGATCAGGCTTTGCATCGCGACGGCATCGTCGCGCGCGCCCAGGCCGTGCTGTTTGTACAACTCGTTCGCCTTGGCGACTTCGGCCATGTCCAGCTCGACGCCGAGCCCCGGTTTCTTGGGTACCTGCACATGGCCGCCGACGATCTGCAGCGGCTCCTGGGTCAGGCGCTGGCCGTCCTGCCAGATCCAGTGCGTGTCGATCGCGGTGACCTTGCCCGGCGCCGCCGCGCCGACGTGGGTGAACATCGCGAGCGACACATCGAAGTGGTTGTTCGAATGCGAGCCCCAGGTCAGGCCCCAGTCGCGGCAGGTCTGCGCCACCCGAACGCTGCCGGCCATGGTCCAGAAGTGGGGGTCGGCGAGCGGGATGTCCACCGATTGCAGTGACAGCGCGTGGCTCAGCTGGCGCCAGTCGGTCGCGACCATGTTGGTTGCCGTGGGCAGGCCGGTGGCGCGGCGGAACTCCGCCATCACCTCGCGGCCGGAGAAGCCGTCCTCGGCGCCGCAGGGGTCTTCGGCGTAGGCGACCACACCGCGCATCCTGTGGCCGAGGCGGATCGCGTCTTTCAACAACCAGCCGCCGTTGGGGTCGAGCGTGACACGCGCTTGCGGGAAACGTTCGTGCAATGCGGCCACGGCCTCGACCTCGGCGTCGCCCGCGAGCACGCCGCCCTTCAACTTGAAGTCGTTGAAGCCGTAGCGCTCGCGCGCGGCTTCGGCCTGGCGAACGATGGTCTCGGGCGTCAGCGCTTCGTCGTGGCGGACGCGGAACCAGGCGTTGTCCGCATCCGGCTCGGCACGGTACGGCAACCCGGTCTTGTGGCGATCGCCGACGTAGAACAGGTAACCGAGCATCTCAACCGACTCGCGTTGCTGGCCCTCCCCCAGCAAGGCCGCGACCGGCACGCCGAGGTGCTGGCCGAGCAGGTCGAGCAGCGCAGACTCGATCGCGGTCACGGCGTGGATCGTCGTGCGCAGGTCGAAGGTCTGCAGGCCCCGCCCGCCGGCGTCGCGATCGGCAAATCGCTGCTGCACACGCTGCAGCAGTTGCTGCACGTTGCCAAGGCTCTGCCCGACGACCAGCGAAGCGGCATCGTCAAGCGTCTGCCGGATCTTCTCGCCGCCCGGCACCTCGCCGACGCCAGTGTGGCCGGCGCTGTCGCTCAGGATCAGCAGGTTGCGCGTGAAGAAGGGGCCGTGCGCGCCGCTGAGGTTCATCAGCATGCCGTCGCGGCCGGCGACGGGGATGGCCTGGAGCCGGGTGATCGTGGGTGTTGTCAAGACCGGTGCCTCTGGTTGCCGTGGAGGTCTGGGTGTTGTATGTCATCGTACAACAAGGAAATTCAAAGTCAAGCCACCGCCGTTCTGCAGGCCCTGCGGCGCGCTGCCAGCGGCGGCCCGTCCTCAGACCCGCGCCGGGTCTGCCGGCTCCACGCCGGCCCGGCGCCGCCGCTCTCGACTGTTGCTCAGGTGGGTCCGGATCGCGGCGCGTGCCGCGTCGGCGTCCCGGTTGGCGATCGCCTCGAACAGGTTTTCGTGCTCGCCGTTGACCCGCAGCAGGAACTGGCGCCGGTCCTCGTTCGAGGGCTCCGGGCCGTCGAGCCGGGCGCGCGGGATGATCATCGTGCCGAGCGTGCTCATGAGGTCGGCGAAGTGGTCGTTCTGGGTCGCCCGGGCGACTTCGAGGTGGAAGTTGAAGTCGGCGCCGACGCCGTCGCGCCCCTCTTCGACCGCGCGGCTGAAAGCGTCGAGCGCCTTGCGCATGCGGCGCAGGTTCTCCTCGGTGCGGCGTTGCGCGGCCAGGCCCGCGGCCTCGCTCTCGATGCCCATGCGCAACTCGAGCACGGCGATCACGTCGTGCAGCGTCGCGAGCTGCACCGGCGCGATGCGGAACGGCGCGGTGTCGCCCGGCCCGACGACGAAGGTGCCGATGCCGTGGCGCGTCTCGACCAGCCCCGACGCCTGCAACTTGGAGAGCGCCTCGCGCACGACTGTCCGGCTGACACCGAACTCGCCCATGATCGCGGCCTCTGTGGGCAGCTTGTCGCCGAGCACGATGCGGCCGTCGCGGATGCGGTCGGCGAGCGAGGACACCAGTTCGAGCGCCAAGGTCCGCGGCTTGCGCCGGGCACCGGTCATTTCAGCATTGGACAGGCCCATACCCGTGAAAACCCTCGATCTTTTTGGCTTGACTGCAGCCGGGGTGTTCGTAGAATCCGTCGCGTTGTACGACAACTGACGACCGACAACTTCTGACGCGACTGTAGCAACCGCAACGCTCCAAACGCAACCCTCGCAACAACCGAACGCAAGGTCTTTTCGCCCGACATGCTCGCCCAACCCGCTTCGACCATCCGCTTCGGCCGGCTGCTGCTGACCGGTGCCGCAGGCCACCTGGGGCGCGAACTGCGCCCGCGCCTGAAGGCCTATTGCGCCACCCTGCGCGTGAGTCACCGATCCGAGTTCGGCGCTGCCGGCGCGGGCGAGGAAACCATGATCGCGTCGCTCGAGGACAAGGCCGCGATGCAGGGCCTGCTCAAGGGCGTCGACGCGGTCGTCCACCTGGGCGGTGTCTCGACCGAACAGCCGTGGGACCTGATCCTGGCCGGCAACATCGTCGGCATGGTCAACCTCTACGAGTCGGCGCGCCTCAACGGTGTCAAGCGCATCGTCTTCGCCAGCTCCAACCACGTCACCGGTTTCTACCGCCAGAACGAAGTCGTCAGCCCGCAGGACCCGGTGCGCCCCGACGGTTTCTACGGCCTGAGCAAGGCCTTCGGCGAGAACCTCGGGCGCCTGTACTTCGACCGCTGGGGCATCGAGACCGTGTGCCTGCGCATCGGCTCGTCGTACGCCGAGCCCAAGGACCGCCGCATGCTCGCCACCTGGATGAGCTTCGACGACTGCGAACGCCTGATCGTTGCCGCACTGACCGCCCCCGTGGTCGGCTTCAGCGTCATCTACGGCATGTCCGACAACAACACCACCTGGTGGGACAACACCTCGGCACGCCACATCGGGTACCGGCCGCAGGACAGCTCCGAAGTCTTCCGCGCTGCGGTCGAAGCGCGGCAGCAGAAGATCGATCCCAACGACCCGGTCGCTCTCTACCAGGGCGGCGCATTCGTGACCCAGGGCCCTTTCTAGGGCCGCCAACTTCCAGTTCCATTTTCACAGCCCCAACGGAGACCGACCATGCAGATTCGACGCTCACTGATCGCCGCCGCCAGCTTGCTGGTGGCCGGTGCCCTCGCACCGCTGACTTCCAGTGCCCAGACGGTGTTCAAGGCGGTCGACACCCACCCCGCCGGCTACCCCACGGTGGTCGCGGTCGAGATGTTCGGCAAGAAGCTCGACACCGCCACCAACGGCCGGCTCAAGGTGCAGATGTTCCCCGGCGCCGTGCTGGGCCAGGAAAAGGAAGCCGTCGAACAGACCCAGATCGGTGCCGTGCAGTTCGCGCGCATCTCGCTCGGCGTCATCGGCCCTGTGGTACCGGACGTCAACGTCTTCAACATGCCCTTCGTCTTCCGTGACGTGGCCCACATGCGCAAGGTGATCGACGGCGCGGTCGGCGACGACCTGCTGGCCAAGGTCACCGCGAGCCCCGCCAAGCTGGTGGCACTGGCATGGATGGACGGCGGCTCGCGCAGCCTGTACACCAAGAAGCCGGTGCGCTCGCCGGCCGACCTGAAGGGCCAGAAGATCCGCATGATGGGCAACCCCCTGTTCGTCGACACGATGAACGCGATGGGCGGCAACGGCATCAGCATGGCCTACGGTGAAGTCTTCAGCGCGCTGCAGACGGGCGTCATCGACGGCGCCGAGAACAACCCGCCGAGCATGTTCACCAGCAACCACTACTCTGCTGGCGCCAAGTACTACAGCCAGACCAACCACCTGATCATCCCGGAGATCCTGGTGATGTCGAAGGTGGCCTATGACAAGCTGACCCCCGCCGACCAGGCGCTGGTGAAGAAGCTCGGGCGCGAGGCGCAGGCCGACCAGCGGGTGCTGTGGGACAAGAGCGTCGAGGAATACTCGGCCAAGCTCAAGGCCGCGGGTGTCGAGTTCATCAACATCGACAACAAGCCTTTCTACGAAGCCACCGCCCCGGTGCGCGCCAAGTACGGCGCCGACTACGCCGACCTGCTGAAGCGCATCGCTGCGGTCAACTGATCGCGACGCGGCGGCCCCCCCAGTGCCGCCCTCACTGCAACAGCCGGCGCCCAGATTCTGGGCGCCAGCCTTTTGAGCGCACGAGTCCGACATGAAAGAAGCCTTCCACCGGTTCAATGACCAGCTGTACCTCACGTGCCTGTGGATCGCCGGGATCGCCATCGTGGTGATGACCGCCATCATCCCCTGGGGCATCTTCGCCCGCTATGTGCTCGGCACGGGCTCTCAGTGGCCCGAACCGGTGGCGATCCTGATGATGGTGCTCTTCACGTTCCTGGGTGCGGCGGTCGCCTACCGCGCCGGCTCGCACATCGCCGTGGCCATGCTCACTGACCGGATCGGTGCAGCAAACCGCCGCTTGGCGTTTGGTGTTGTCCACTTCGTGATGCTGGTGGTGGCGATCTTCATGGTGTTCTATGGCGCCCGGCTGTGTATCGGCACTTGGGGCCAGAGCATCGGCGAGCTCCCATTCATTCCTGTCGGGCTGACCTATACGCCGGTGCCGTTTGGCGGGCTGGTGACGCTGCTGTTCGTGCTCGAACATATCTTCTACGGCAGCCAGTCCCAGCGTCCGGTCGTCACTTTCGACCACCTGGCGGCCGATCCCGCTGCTGAATCGGGAGTCCTCTGATGGACGCGTTCGTACTCCTCGGATCCTTTGCGTTCCTGATGCTCATCGGCGTGCCCGTGGCCTACGCCATGGGCGCCGCGGCGATGCTTGGCGCGTGGTGGATCGACATCCCGCTCGACGCGCTGATGATCCAGATCGCTTCCGGTGTCAACAAGTTTTCGCTCCTGGCCATCCCCTTCTTCGTGCTCGCGGGGGCGATCATGGCCGAAGGCGGCATGTCTCGCCGGCTGGTGGCGTTTGCGAGCGTGCTGGTGGGCTTCATCCGCGGCGGGCTCTCGCTTGTCAACATCCTGGCCTCGACCTTCTTCGGCGCCATTTCCGGCTCGTCGATGGCCGACACGGCGTCGATCGGATCGGTGCTGATCCCCGAGATGGAGAAGAAGGGCTACCCGCGCGATTTCGCCACCGCGGTCACGGTGAGCGGCTCGGTGCAGGCGATCCTGATCCCGCCGAGCCACAACGCGGTGATCTACTCGCTCGCCGCCGGTGGTTCGGTCTCGATCGCCGCACTGTTCCTGGCCGGCGTGCTGCCGGGCCTCTTGCTGGGCCTGACCCTGGCCGTCATGTGCCTGTACATCGCGCGCAAGCGCAACTTCCCTGCCGGGCGGCGCATCCCGCTGCGTGAGGCGATCAAGATCAGCATCGATGCACTGTGGGGCCTGATGACGATGTTCATCATTCTCGGCGGCATCCTCTCGGGTGTGTTCACCGCCACCGAGTCGGCGTCGATCGCGGTGCTGTGGGCCTTCTTCGTCACGATGTTCATCTACCGCGACTACAAGTGGAGCGAACTGCCCAAGCTCGTGCACCGCACGGTCAAGACGCTCAGCATCGTGATGATCCTGATCGGCTTCGCGGCGGCGTTCGGTTACGTCATGACGCTGATGCAGATACCGCAGCAGATCACCGCCGCCATCACCAACGTGTCGTCCAACCAGATCGTCGTGCTGCTGCTGATCAACGTGCTGTTGCTGGCACTGGGCACCCTGATGGACATGGCGCCGCTGATCCTGATCATGACGCCGATCCTGATGCCGGTGATCCTGAGCATCGGCATCGACCCGGTGCACTTCGGCATGATCATGATGGTCAACCTCGGCATGGGCCTGATCACACCGCCCGTGGGAGGGGTGCTGTTCGTCGGCAGCGCGGTGGCCAAACTGCCGATCGAGAAGGTCGTGAAGGCGCTCTACCCTTTCTTCGGCGCGCTGCTGCTGGTGTTGATGGCCGTGACGTACATGCCATGGCTGTCGCTGTGGCTGCCCAACCTGCTGCTCAAGTGAGGCCGGAGGCGGCATGAAGATCGCAGAGATGCGCGTGACGCCCATCGCGGTGGGCGACCCGCCGCTGCTCAACGCGGCCGGCCTGCACGCCCCCTACGCCCTGCGCACGATCGTCGAACTGGTGTCCGACGACCGCATCACCGGCGTCGGCGAGATCCCGGGCGGGTCCGCCACGCTGGCGATGCTGCGCGACGCGCGTGACGTGGTCGTGGGGCACGACCCGTTCCAGCTCAACGGCCTGAAGCAGGCGCTGGTGAACCGCTTCGGCGATGGCGGTACGAGCGCGCTGAAGGACGTGCGGCCGTGGGAAACCGCGCGCATCAACCACGTCTGGAGCGCGATCGAGGTCGCCTGTTTCGACATGATGGGCAAGGCGATCGGCCGGCCGGTCGTCGACCTGCTCGGCGGTGCGGTGCGCGAACGCGTGCCCTACTCGGCCTACCTCTTCTTCAAGTACGAAGGCGCCGGCGGCGCCCTGGGCTTCGACATCGACCCGAAAGCAAGCGGCTGGGCGGCCGCGCGCCAGGCCGCCGCGCTCGACCCGGACGGCATCGTGGCGCAGGCACGCGCGATGATCGCCGAGTACGGCTTCGAGTCGATCAAGCTCAAGAACGGCATCCTGGATCCCGACCTCGAGGTCGACGCGATGCTGGCGCTGCGCGGGGCCTTCGGCGCGCACGTGCCGCTGCGCATCGACCCCAACGGCGCCTGGACCCAAGCCACCGCGCTGCGCTGCGGCAAGCGGCTGCAAGGCACGCTCGAGTACTACGAAGACCCTGTGCGCGGGCAGGACGGCATGGCCGCGCTGCGGCGCGCGATGGGCGGCATGCCCTTCGCGACCAACATGTGCACGACCTCGTACGCCGACATCCCTGGCAGCATCGCCAAGCACAGCGAAGACATCATCCTCACCGACCACCACTTCTGGGGCGGCCTGCGAGCGACGCTGGAACTGGGGCGCATCGCCAGCACCTTCGGTCGCGGCTTGTCGATGCACTCCAACAGCCACGTCGGTATCTCGATGGCGGCGATGACCCACCTGGCCGCCGCCACGCCGACGCTCACCTACGCTTGCGACACGCACTACCCGTGGCAGAGCGACGAACTCCTGCGCGGCGGCAAGCTGCCGATCGAAGGCGGCTGCGCGCGTGTCACGCGCGAGCCCGGCCTGGGCATCGAACTCGACCACGCCGAACTCGCGCGGCTGCACCAGGCCTACCTCGACTGCGGCCTGACCGACCGCGACGACGCCATCGAGATGCGCAAGAAAGAGCCCGACTGGGCTTTCATGCCGGTGCGTTACTGAACCGTTCTCACCTGGAAATACGCCCCGATGAGCTTCGAGCCCAACTCCCGCTGCCCCGACCCCGCGGTCGAGGCCTTCGACGACAGCTTCCTCAAGCTGCGCCTCTTCAGCGCCCGGGTCGAGCAGCTCGCCACGGGCTTGCAGTGGGGCGAAGGCCCGGTGTGGTTTGGCGACGGGCGCTTCCTGCTCTTTTCCGACATCCCGAACAACCGCATCCTGCGCTGGGACGACAGCTCGGGTGCCACGAGCGTGTTCCGCGTGCCGTCGAACAATGCCAACGGCCTGGCACGCGATGCCCAGGGCCGGTTGCTCACCTGCGAACACCTGACACGCCGCATCACACGCACCGAATACGACGGCAGCATCACCGTCCTGGCTGACCGCTACGACGGCAAACGCCTGAACTCCCCGAACGACATCACCTGCCAACGCAACGGCGCGGTCTGGTTCACCGATCCGCCCTTCGGCATCGGCGGGCACTGGGAAGGCGAGCCGGCCGAGAGCGAACTGCCGCACGCGGTCTACCGCATCGACCCGGCCACCGGCGCGATGCAGCAGGTCATCACCGACCTGGTGGCGCCGAACGGGCTCGCGTTTTCGCCCGACGAGAAGGTGCTCTACGTCGTCGAGAGCCGCGCCCGGCCGCACCGGCTGGTCTGGGCCTACGACGTCGCGGCCGATGGCGCCTTGTCGAACAAGCGTGTGCACATCGACGCCCAGGGCCCGGGCGCCCTCGACGGCATCGCCTGTGACGTGCAGGGCAACCTGTGGTGCGGCTGGGGCAGCGACGGCTCGCCGGGCGCCGATCTGGAAGCGCTCGACGGCGTGCGGGTCTTCGACACCGGCGGCCGTCCCATCGGCCATGTGCACCTGCCCGAGCGTTGTGCCAACGTGTGTTTCGGCGGCGCCAAGAACAACCGCCTCTTCATGGCCAGTTGCCATTCGCTCTACGGGATTCACGTCAACGTGCAGGGCGCGGTCCGCTAAGGGCGCTGCCGGGGGGCGCACCGCAGGTGTGCCGGGCGCACCGGGCCGGATTGGAACGCCTTATGCATGTCCGAAGCGAAGATCAACCCGCATTCGGAGGACTGCCCCATGTTGAACGCCACGACCACTCGGTTCTCGCACGTGAAGCCGGCCGACACGCCCTGGCGTAGCGAGGGACTGCGCGACTTCTTCCTCTACAAGGACCTGGGCGTCGCCGAAGCCACCGCCGGGCGTGTGATCGCGCACCTCGTCAAGGCCAACATGGCACCGGAAAAGGGCACCGGCTGGCACCGCCATGAGGCCGAGTTCCAGATCGTCTTCATGACCAAGGGCTGGGCCAAGTTCATGTACGGCGACCAGGAAACACTCGTCGAGGCCGGCGACTGCGTGCACCAGCGCCCCGGCATCGTGCACTACCTGTTCGACTACTCGCCCGACATGGAGTACCTCGAGATCGTCGGCCCGGCCGACTTCAAGTCGATCGACGTGCCGGGGGTGTGCGAGGTGCCCACGCCCACACCCTGGAAATAGCCCGGCGTCAGAAGTCCATGTCGAGTTCTTCGATCTCGTCGGGCTCGAGCTTGGCTGCCGCGATCCACTCCTTCATCTCGGGCATCGCCATGATGGTCTGGCAGTACAGGATGCAGGGCTTGTTGAGCTTCACGTCGTAGGTGAGGAAGCGCGTGACCACCGGTGCGAACATCGCATCGGCCATGCCGCGCTGCTTGCCGAACAGGTATGGCCCGCCGTAGGTAGCGAGGCACTCGGTCCAGATCTCCACCACACGGTCGATGTCCGGCTGCGCGCCGGCCCAAATCTTGTGGCCGGGGAACTTGCCTTTCAGGTTCATCGGCAGCGACGCGCGCAGGTTGGCGAAACCCGAGTTCATCTCGCCGCTGACCGAGCGGCAGTGCGCACGCGCGATCCGGTCGGCCGGCATCAGCCCGGCATTCGGCGCGATCTCGTACAGGTATTGCGCGATCGCGAGCGTGTTCCAGACCTTGGCACCGTCGTGGGTCAGGCAGGGCACGCGGATCGAAGGCGCCAGCAGCAGCAGTTCCTTGCGCGCGTCGGCGTCGTCGGGCGAGACCATCACCTCGGTGAAGCCGATGCCGGCGAAACGTGCGAGGAGCCAGCCGCGCAGTGACCACGACGAGTAGTTCTTGCTGCTGAGGGTGAGGGTGGCCGCGGCTTTTTTCGGCCGCGCCTTGGCGGCGGGCTTGGCCACGGACTTGCTCGCCGCGGTCTTGCGTTGGGGCGGCGTGGCGACGGGCATGGGCGTTCTCCGGGGCAAAGGGGCGTCCAGCCTGTGCAAGCGGTGTGCCATGCCCGCTCGTCGATCGGGCTGGGTACGTTAGTTGCGTGCATCGGCGCACCTAAAACGACACGGAGACGCCATGATCTACCAGGCATACCAGGCGCAGGCCGATCTGATGTGGCCGCTGCGCACCTTTGCCAAGCTGTCCGGGCCCTCGCTGATGCCGCCCGGCGCCGCCGGCGGCACGGCCCATCCCACACGCCAGGTCGCCGCCGCCTTCAAGGTGCTCGAACTGGCCGAGGTGACACACAAGCGCCCGCCCTGGCGCATCGACAGCGTGCGGGTCAAGGGCGAGGACGTGCCGATCACCGAAGAGGTGGTGCTGAGAACACCGTTCGCGACGCTGCTGCGTTTCAACAAGCCGGGCGCAGCGGGGCAGCCGAAGGTGCTGGTGGTGGCGCCGATGTCGGGCCACTTCGCCACCCTGCTGCGCGAGACCGTGCGCACGGTGCTGCAGGACCACGACGTCTACGTCACCGACTGGCACAACGTGCGCGACGTGCCGCTCGCCGAGGGCCGCTTCGGCCTGGACGAATACACCCAGCACGTGATCGACTTCCTCGCCGCGATGGGGCCGAACGCGAACGTGATCGCGGTCTGCCAACCCTGCGTCGCCGCCCTCGCCGCGGCCGCGCTGATGGCCGAAGACGATCACCCGGCTGCACCCGCGAGCCTGACGTTGATGGCCGGGCCGATTGACTGCCGCATCGGCCCGACGGCGGTCAACAAGCTGGCGACGAGCAAGCCGATCGGCTGGTTCGAGAAGAACCTCATCGGCCGCGTGCCCTGGCGGTTGACAGGCGCAGGCCGGCGCGTCTACCCCGGCTTCCTCCAGCTGAGCGCCTTCATCAGCATGAACCGCGAGCGCCACGTGGAGGCGTTTCGCAAGTACTTCGCGCACCTTGCCGCCGGCGAGGAAGCCGAGGCGAAGGCGATCGGCGACTTCTACAACGAGTACATGGCCGTCGCCGATCTCTCGGCCGACTTCTATCTCGAGACGGTCCGGCTCGTCTTTCAGGAATACGCGCTGCCGCTCGGCAGGCTGACACTGCGTGGCAGGAAGGTCGATCCGACGGCGATCCGGCGCACCGCCCTCCTCACCGTCGAGGGCGAGCGCGACGACATCTGCGCGATCGGCCAGACCCTGGCGGCGCAGGAGCTGACGCGCCTCAGACCCTGGCTGCGCACCCACCACGTGCAGCCGAACGTCGGCCACT
>DATDER010000139.1:0-26624 GCA_036523095.1 Rubrivivax sp. | reverse complement strand
GGACACGCTATGCCTGCCCGACACGCTGAGCGGCACCCTCGAAGGCGCACCACTGGAAGAGCTGCTGCTCGTGCGCGACGAAATGGCGAACCTGGCCTGGGGCATCGAGCGCCGGGTCCAGGGCACGAGCGGCGAGCCGCTCGACCGCAAGCTCGAAGCCGACCACCTGGCCTTCCGCCAGCGCCTGCCCGAAGCGCCGAACGACCCGCTGCTGGTCTACCGCCTGGCGACGCAGGTGCCGGTGCACTGGATCCCGCTCGTGCCCAAGGGCGAAGGGGGTGCGCTGCGTTTCGAGGTCAAGCTGCGGCGCGGTGGCATGGCCCGCTTCTACTCGGTGGAGCCGGCACTGATGGCCGACCCGGCCTACGCCGCGTTCATCGATCTGATGCGTCAGCAGAACGAATTCATCGAAGAAGGCGCAGTCGAGAACGGCGTCCAGATGTTCGTCATCCATCCGCGAGGCCGGCTGCTCAAGGCCGACCCCGGCGCCCAGGGCGCGGTGCTCGCCACCGACAGCCTGGCGGTGGCCGAAGAAGAGGTGCCCCGTGCGGGCGCGATCGTGCGGCGCAGCTTCCAGTACGCGCGCACTTCCGACGGGCGGGCCTACCTCTGGGTCGGGCGCAGCAAGCTCGCGGGCAGTGGCGAGTCGAACAGCGCCCTGAGCTTCGACAGCATCCGCAAGCGCTCCGCCATCAACTGAGCCGCCTTGCACGGGCACCCGGCCGGGCCGGGCCGGGCCTTGTCGGCCCTGTCCGACAGCCGATGCGCTTGCCGGCCTATCGCCGCTGCACGGCGCGCTGCCTAAGCTTTGCCCATCGAAGGTTGACCGCGTCGGCGGGCAGCCACGATGCAACAAAACACATGGAGAGCCTGTCATGAACCAACACCAACCCCGCACCATGTCGATCGCACTCGCTGCCATCATGTCTGCAGCCGCACTTGTAGCGTGCAGCCCGGAACGGGACAACCGCACCGCGGGTGAAAAACTCGATAGTGCGGTCGCCAAGGTCGAACAGAAGTCGGCAGAAGCCGGCGCCGAAGTACGCGAAGCAGCCAAGGATGCCAAGCAGGCGACCGCCGGTGCAATCGACGCCGCGTCCGACAAGGCGCGCGACGCCGCCATCACGACGTCGGTCAACGCCGAATTGGCCAAGGACGACTCCCTCAAGGCGATGCGCATCGACGTCGACACCGTCGACGGCCGTGTCGCGCTCCGCGGCACCGCCCCCGATGCCGGCGCACGTGAACGCGCGAGCATGCTCGCCACCGGCGTTCAGGGCGTGAAGTCGGTCGACAACCAGCTCACGGTCGCGGCCAAGAGCTGACCTGCATCAGGGCAGCGGGCGCTGTGGCCGCATCGGAATGCGGTCGCAGCGCCTTTATTGATTGAACGACATGATGATGAGCGGCAACTCGGCAGACAAATCCAGCAGCTCGGCCGGCAGCGGCCCCGTCATGCTGGTGATGAACGCCGTGTCCGGTGACAACGAAAGCCGCGCCACCTTGCAGGCGATCGAAGCCGCGGTCGTCGCCAGCGGTCGCCAGCTCGTGACCCGCATCGCGACGGAAGGCGCCCAGGTCGCCCGTCTGGCCGCGGAGGCAGTGGCGCAAGCGGTTCGGGAGGCCGGCATCGTCGTCGCCGCGGGTGGCGACGGCACCTTGAACGCGGTGGCGCAAGCCGCTATCGGCAGCCGCCGGCCGCTCGGTGTGCTGCCGCAGGGCACTTTCAACTACTTCGCGCGCAGCCAGGGCCTGCCGCTCGACCCGGCGCAAGCGGTGCGGGTCTGGCTCGACGGCCATGTGCGTGCGGTGCAGGTAGGGCAAGTCAACGGCCAGGTCTTTCTCGTCAATGCCAGCCTCGGCCTCTACCCGCGCTTGCTCGTGGCACGCGAGGCCGACAACCGACAGTTCGGGCGCCTGCGCATCGTCGCCTTCTGGGCCGGCCTGCGCACCTTGTGGCACGAGCGGCGCAACCTGCGCCTGATGCTGCGCGCCGACGGCCGTCTGCGCCGTGTGCGCACGCCCACGCTCTTCGTGGCCAACAACGCCCTGCAGCTGGAGCAGCTGGGTTTCGATGAAGCGCAGGTGGTTCAAAGTGATGGTCGGCTCGCGGCGATCACGGTTCAACCGGTGGGCCCCGTGGCGATGTTGTGGCTCGCGTTGCGGGGCGCGCTGGGTGAACTGGGCAGCGCCGAGACCGTCGACAGCCAGGCTTTCCGGCTGCTGCGTGTCACGCCGCTGGGGCGGCAGAACGCCGCCGGGATCGAGGTCGCCTACGACGGCGAGATCCGCTACCTTCAGCCGCCGCTGACTTTCGAAGTGGCGCCCGAACGCCTGAACCTGCTCGTGCCCCGCCCCGCGCTGAGCGCTGGATGACATTGCTGATGCACCTGTCCGATACCCACTTCGGTACCGAGCGGCCAGAAGTGATCGAGGCGCTGGTGCGGCTCGCCCAAAGCCAGCGGCCGAGCGCGATCATCGCTTCCGGGGACATCACCCAGCGTGCGCGAAGCTCGCAGTTCGCGGCAGCGAAGCGCTTCATCGACCGCCTGGGCGCACCGGCGCTCGTGATCCCAGGCAACCACGACCTGCCGCTCTTCAACCTGCCGATGCGGCTGCTGGCGCCCTACGCGGGTTTCCAGCGCGCTTTCGGCCCGAGCCTGGATCCGCGCCAGATGTTAGAACGGGCCTGGATCGCCGGCGTCAACACGACACGGCGCTGGCGCCGCAAACACGGCGAGATCTCGGCGGCCCAGGCCGACACCGCGGCGCGCTGGCTCGAGGGTGCACCCGAGGGCGTGTTGCGTGTCGTGGTCACGCACCAACCGGTGGCCGTATCGCGTCTGCGCGACAGCGTCGATCTGTTGCGCGGCGGCCGTCAGGCCGCCGTGCGCTGGGCCCGGGCAGGGGTCCATCTGGTGCTGGGCGGGCACATCCACCTCCCCTACTTCCTGCCGCTGGCGCGTGCCTGGCCCGAACTGGAACGCCCGGTCTGGCTCGCGCAGGCGGGCACTGCCGTGTCCAGGCGGACCCGGGCCGAGGCCGGCAACTCGGTCAATCTGGTGCGGCACGTGGTCCGGCTGGGATGGCAGCTCGAGCGTTGGGATCACACCCCGGCCACGGGCAGTTTCGAACGCAGATCCGTGGTGGCTTTCGATGCGAGATGAGAAACAATCAGGTGTCGTCCTACAGCCGCGCCCTTTTGGGTCGGACCAGAATACGGTAGGGGTGCACCGCGCGCCCGACCCGCGTCCCGAGAGCCCCCTCACCGTGAAGACCTTTATCGTCGAAGACAGTCCGCTGATCCTGGAAAAGCTCGTGGCCACGCTCGAAGAGTTGGCGCCCGTCCAGGTTGTCGGGTGGGCTGCCGACGAAGCCGCTGCGGTGGAATGGCTCGCGCAGTCCGGGCAGTCCTGTGATTTGGTGATCATCGACATCTTCCTCAGGGCCGGATCGGGACTGGGGGTGTTGCGCTCGGCACGGCAGATGGGGCTGCCGGGCAAACGGGTAGTGCTCACCAATTACGCGACACAGGACATGCGCAACACCTGCCTCGAACTGGGTGCCGACCGCGTGTTCGACAAGTCCAGCGATGTCGAGGAACTGATTGACTATTGCGGGCGGCTGCACGACGGGGCCGACACCGGCGCCGGCAACGTGCACTGACGCCAAGACCTATCCGCGCGGCGCCGGCTCGCCCCCACTGGTCACCACAGGCTTCGCATGGACGCGCTCGACCTCAACCCGCTCAAGCCGCTGGATCGGCTGCGGCGCAGCATCTTCGCGCTGCCGCTGGCGGCGATGGCGGCACTGATCGTCGTTGTCATCAACGAGACGAGCTTCAACGAGTCGACGAGCATCCTGGTCGACCTGGCGGAGCACGGCAGTGCCCGCCTGGACCTCCAAGCGCTCATGCTCGGCCTGGCGGAAGCCGAGACCGGCAAGCGTGGATACCTTCTCACCAACCGCAGGAGCTACCTCGTCCCCTATGAGCGGGCGCGGGTCACTATCGACGCCACGATGCGGCGTCTTGTCGAGACTCATGGCAAAGACCCGGCGACTCGGCAGCAGATGCTCGCCATCGAACGCAAGACACAGGAGAGGATGTCCGAGCTCTCGACAGCGCTGGAAATGCACGCGGCGGGCAAGGAGACCCAGTGGCGCGCCCTGCTCGAGTCGGACATCGGGCGCGAGAAGATGGAAGAATTGCGTGAGCTGTCGTCTCAGTTTCTCGAACAGCGGAATGCGAACATCCAGGTCCGGCGCGCCGACCTGATCGAGACACTTCGCCTGAACCGCATCGGCGTCAATGTGATGGCCGCGCTGGCGTTGATGGCGGTGCTGCTGTTCCTGCGCGAAAGCCGGACTTCGGCGCGCGCACAGGCCGCACACGACCTGGCTTTGCAGCTCGAGCGCGATCGTCTCGAGGTCGAGGTGGTGCGGCGCACGGCGGAGTCGACCGAGCTCGCGCGCCATCTTCAGAGCGCACGCGAAGACGAGCGCGCACGGCTCGCCCGTGAGCTGCACGACGAACTCGGCGCCCTGCTGACGGCCGCCAAGCTCGACGTAGCGCGCCTCAAGCGCAGCGTGGGCGAGATCCAGCCTGCCGCGCAAGACCGCCTGAAGAGCCTGAACGGCACCATCGACAACGGCATCGCGCTGAAGCGCCGCATCATCGAAGACCTTCGCCCCTCGTCGTTGAGCAACCTCGGGCTGGTGGCGGCGCTGGAAATCCTGGCGCGCGAGTTCACCCAGCGCACCGAGATCAAGGTGCACACGATGCTGGAACACGTCACCCTCGACGACGAGGGTCAGATCACGGTCTACCGCGTGGTCCAGGAGGCATTGACCAATGCCGCCAAGTACGCCAAAGCGAGTGAAGTGACCATCAGCCTGGGCAGCGATGGTGAGCGTGTGACCGTCGGCATCGAAGACAACGGCATCGGATTCGACCAGTCCCGGGTGCGTCACAGTACGCACGGTCTGACCGGGATGCGCTACCGCGCCGAGGGCCAGCGCGGCGGCCTGCAGATCAAATCGACACCCGGCCGTGGAACCCAGCTCGAACTCTGGCTTCCGGTGCGGCGACCGCCGGCGAACGACACGGTCGACGGGGGCGAGGTTGTCGACATCAGCTGAGCGGGGCGCTATCGAGGCGGGCGGGCCGCTCGCCTCAGCTGTTCTTCTGCATCAGCATGTACGCCGCGATGCCGGCCATCGTGCTCGCCAACACACCCCACGCTGTGTCCACCAACGCCAGGCGCAAACTCCAGTGTTTCAGCGTCGCCATGTTGGTGAGGTCGTAGGTGCCGTAGGCCACCAGCCCGACCAGTGCCGAACGCCAGGCCGCCGCGCCCGCGGATTCCGGCACCGGGTTCAGCGCCAAAGTCGTCAGCACTGCCGGGTAGCCGAAATAGAACGCCGCGGCGGGCCCGAGGCGGAACTTTTCCGCCAACAGATCGCCGATCTCCTGGCGGTAGAAGTCGCGCGCGAGGAAGCCGAGCCACAGCGCGTCGAGGACGCCCATCACCACCAGCGCTGCCAGATAACCGTAGACCCACGGACTCATGCCACTCTCTCCCTTTCAGCGCGGCCTGTGCCGCCGTCCGCGGCCAGCTTAAAGGGTGAACCGGGGACGTGCAGAAGCTGCGCTCGTCGGGCTCAGCGTCACGCGGCCGAGCAGTTGCTGCGGGCTGGCGCGGGAGAGTCTGAAGTCGCGGTTGAAGTTCATGGCGGATTCCTTCGCGGGCGTAAGTCAACTCTAGGGGCGGGACACGATCGCCAGCATGGGACAGCGCGACTCTTGCACGTAGGACGATTCCGTTGCGGGTGCCCCGTGTTGCCTTGCATGACGATGGGATTCGCATGGCCGTCGTCTCGATCCGGGCACGCCTGATCTTGCTCGTGTTGTCGGTGCTGACGCCTGCGCTGGCGGCGGCGCTCTGGGTCATCGACATCACCTACGCCAACGAGCGCTCCGCGATCGAACGCAATCTGCGCGACACCACACGCGCGCTTTCGCTCGTGGTCGACCGCGAACTCGCGCGGCGGGATGTGATCGCGCGTGTGCTCACGCTGTCCGAGCTGCTCGACCGAGTCGACCTGCCTGCGTTCCACGAGCAAGCGCGGCGCGCGACAGACGGCATCGAAGGCGCCGTGCTGCTCCGGTCCGCGCAAGGCGTGCTCGTCGATACCCGCGCCCCCTCGTCGGCGATCCCGCTGGCCGCGCAGGCCCGGGCGGGGTCGTCCGCGCCCGCGCTCTTCGACCTGCCGACCGTCACGCCGCTGCTGCCCGACGCCGCGACACAGGCGCTGCAGGCCACGGTGGTGCGGCCGGTGCTTCGCGACCGCAAGGCTCTGTTCAATGTCGAGGTCACGCTGCTGCCGCAGGAGCTGCAACGCATCGTGGCCGAGCAGCGCCTGCCGGCCGGCTGGTCGAGCGCGATCGTCGACAGCCGCGGCACCGTGGTGGCGCACCAGCCCGACGGCCCGTCGCTGCTCGGACGCCCGATCACCGACACCTTGCGGGCCCAGCTGAGTCAGCGTACCGAAGGGTTTTTCGAGACGCAATCGCTGCAGGGTTTGCCGACGGTCGCGTTCTTCAGCACTTCGGCATCGAACTGGTCCTACGTCATCGCGGTGCCCGAGGCCGAGTTCGGCAGCAGCCTGACCCGTTCGCTGATCCCGCTGCTGTGGGGCATCGCGGCCGTGGCGAGCGTGGCCGTGCTCGGCGCGTTGTGGGTGGCGCGCGGCATCTCGGGCGCCGTGGACAGCCTGCGCCAGGCTGCGCGCGAACTTCAGGGCGGCGCGCCGGTGCAAGCGCGCAACGTGCCGATCCGCGAGTTGGCCGAGGTCAACACGACCTTGGCGGACGCGAGCCGGACCTTGCTCCAGACCAAGGACGAACTCGAACGCCAGGTCGCCAGCGCGGTGCAGCGGACACGAGAAGCCGAACAGCGGGTGTCGCAGAGCCAGCGGGTCGAAGCGCTCGGACGCCTGACGGGCGGCGTGGCGCACGACTTCAACAACCTGCTCGGCGTCATCAGCAACAGCACCCACGTGCTGCAGCGCCTGCCGGCCGGCGACGGCCGTGACAACGCGTTTGCCGCGATCCAGCGCGCCGTCGACCTCGGCAGCCGGCTGACCCAGCACCTGTTGCGCTTTGCCGGCCGTCAGCCGGTCAAGCCGGTGCCGGTGGACCTGGCCGAGTTCCTGCCCCGCTCGGCCGAGTTGATGAAGACGGTGATGGGCTCGTCGGTCCGGATCGAATGTGAGCTCGAACCCGGCACACAGGGTGTCACGGTGGACCCGAGCGAGATGGAGCTGGCGCTGATCAATCTCGCGCTCAACGCACGCGACGCGATGTCGGGCCGCGGCACGCTGCGCCTGCGTGCACGCAACGGCAGCGCCGAGGCCGCGGGGCAGGTGCTGCTGAGCGTGTCCGACACGGGCGAAGGCATCGACCCCGATGTACTGGAACGTGTCTTCGAGCCCTTCTTCACCACCAAACCGGTCGGCAAGGGCAGCGGCCTCGGCTTGAGCCAGGTCTACGGCTTCTGCCAGCAGGCCGGCGGCGCGGCGACGATCGAGAGCCGCGCCGGCGCCGGCACCACGGTGACGATGGTGCTGCCCGCGACCAGCGCAGAGCCGGCGCCCACCCAGCCGCTTCCGGCGCCGCCCGCTCCGGCATCGGCCGGCGAAGAGCGCCGGCTGCTGCTGGTCGAAGACAACGACGACTTGGGCCTGGTGACCGAGGCGCTGCTGCGCTCCTTCGGCTTCCAAGTCACCCGTGTGCGCTCAGGCGACGACGCGCTGCGTGCGCTCGAGGCCGACAACAGCTTCGACGTCGTCCTGACGGACGTGGTGATGCCCGGTGCGGTCGACGGGCTGCAACTGGCCCGGCGCCTGAAGGAACGTGTGCCCCCCCTGCCGGTGGTGCTGATCAGCGGCTACAACACGTCGCACGCACAGCGCAACTTCGAGGTCCTGCCCAAGCCGTGCCCGCCGGACGACTTGCTCGCGGCATTGCAGCGCGCGCTTCAGTGACGCGGGCCGCCCAGGCTGTCACTGCTCTCTTCAGGCGTGTCCGCGCCGCCCGGCACGCGGATGCTCGTCGCCCGGGTTGTCGTCGCCGGGCAACTCCTCCTGGCGATCGGGCTCCACCGGCGGCTCACGCTGGTCGGGAGGCACCGGGACCCGGCCTGGGTGCGTGCTGCCCTGCGACGGCGCGATCTGGCGTGCCAGATCGTCGTCGGCGTGGCCGTCGCCCACCGGGTCGGCCGATTCGTCTTCGGGGCGGGTTGATGTCACGGCAGGGCTCCTTGCGGCGTGGCCTCGGCCGCTGGCGGTGCCACCGTCAGTTGCCGTACCGTCGCCGGCAGACCGAGCAAGGCTGCGAGCGAGCGCACCTTGAGCGTCGCGATGAGGGCGGCGCCCAGGTTCAGCCCGAGGACGATCGCGATCACCCAGCCGCCATGAAGGCCCCAGGCCATCAACGCCGCGGCGAGGCCGACCCACATCGCCGCCCACGCCGTGACCGCGAGCACCGCGATCGCCACGACCAGTGCCACCATCTGGGCCAGTGCGATCCCGGCGCGCTGCAATTCCAGCGACAGCAGATGTACCCGGTCGCTCAGGATGCCCGGAAGGTCACCAGCCAGGTTGGCCAGCAGCCGGCGCAACGGCAAGGCACCGTCACCCGGCGTCGCCGCCGGTGCGGCCGCCGCCTGCGGGGCCGGACGCGCGTCCTCCGTCACCTGCGTCGTGCCTTCAGCGCGGGCTCATGCGGCTGATGACCACACCCACCGCCAAAGCCACCGCCAGGGCGGCGAGCGGGTGTTCACGCACGGTCGAACGAAGGCTCTGAGTCCATTCGTCACCGAGCTGGGTCATCTGGTCGGCGCGGGCGTGCGCAACCTCGGACGCATGGTTGACGCCGCCCTTGACCTGTTCGACCACCGGCGCCGCCTTGGCGGCGACGCGGTCGACGGTCTCGTGCGCGCCGCGCACGATGCGCCCCAGCATGTCGTCGCCCAAGGGCACGTTGCTGGTCGTAGACGGCGTGCTCGTGGCGTTGCCGTGGGTGGTCTCGTAGTTTTCGTTCATGTCAAGCTCCTGCAAGGGGTTGGGAAAGGGTCAACTGTTCCACGCCGGTCAGCGCAGCACGGCACGGCGTATCAGGTTGGCCAACGCCACCAGCAACATCGCACCGAACACCGACACGCCAAGCGCGCCGATGCTGAAACCACTCTCGTCGACGCTGGCGATGCCGACGAGTGGCGACAGCCACCAGCCAGCAGACGCAGCCCCGGCCATGCCGGCGACGACGTTCATCGGCAAGCCTTGCTGCATATCGCTGCCCATCAGCAGGCCGGCGACCCAGCCGATGAAGGCGCCGACAAGCAGCCAGACGATGACGTTGAGCATGGAACGGGTGAGCCGGTTCGCGCGGAAGTACGCCGAACCACTGGGGCAAAGGGTGTGCCCGCGAGCGCATGTGACAGCGGGTCACGCTGGTACTCACGCATCCGTTGTCGGCGGCGGCACCCAGGTCAGGGGATGCACCGATTCGTAACCAATCCAGTCGCGGTTCTCGTCGTCTGCACGAAGCTCGGCCGCGGGATGCGGCCAGACGGCGTCGAAGAATCCACCCGGTGCAACGGGCGCGGTGTAGAGAGGGATCATTGGGGGCCTCCTGTTGACGCACCCACTTTCGCGTGCCCTCCACGGCTGGCGCGTCAGCCATCTGGCTGACGCGCTGTAGGACAAGTGCGATCCGCGGCACCGCCTCACAGGCCTCTGGCAGGCGCGAGTTCCCTGTCGAGCCCCGACTGGTGCTTCAGTTCCTGCCACCAGTTGCGGTAACCGGCATCGCTCGGGTGCAGGCCGTCCCGGGCGTTCAGTCCCGGATCCGCAACGAAGGGATCGGCTGCCCTTTCGCGGAATAGGTTGATGTAGGTCGCACCGCTGCGCCGGGCGCTTGCGGCGACCAGCATGTGCAGGGCACGCGAGCGGCGGGTCATCCACCACGACACCGGCGCAAAGAAGAAGGGCGCGTTGCCGACGTTGCCGCACGGCATCAGCAGCACACGCGGCGCGACTCGGGCCGCGGCGGTGGCCACGCGGTCGATGTCGAGTGCCAGGGCGTCTCGCTCGCGCAGCCGGATGACATCGTTGCCGCCGGCCTGCACGAGGACCATGTCGAAACCTGCGGCGCCCTCGAGCTGCAACAGCACGTCGGCGAACTTCGCGCCGTCTCGGGCCCGGTTCTCGATCAGCAACGCAGTGTGTTCGCGCCCGATCAGCCCGGCCAGGCTGTGGGCCGGCGACGACGCACCGGTACCCACCGCCGTGCTGTCGCCCACCACCAGCAGCCGCAGCACCGGCGCCGCGGGTGTCTGCTGGTACGGCTCGCTCAAGCGTGCCAGCTCGGCCGACTGGCCGATGCGCCAGACCGCGCAGCCTGTCGTCGCCAGCACCACCGCCGTGGTCACGATCAGCAAGCCGACGCCGGCACCCCGGAGAGGAGGCTGGAACCCGGGACGCTGCGGCATGGCGCACTGTGGGCAATCACCATGCCGACCCGGCCGCCGCGTATGCTTGAGTTCCCGCAGCCCGATCGAAAGACGTTCTCTGTCATGAGCCATGCCCTGGTGGTCGATGACGACGCCGACTCCGCCCAGAGCCTCGCCGCGTTGGTGGCGATCGAGGGCTTCACGGTCGCGACCGCGCATTCGCTGCGCGACGCGCGGCGCCAGATGGCGCTGCAATCGCCCGACATCGTGCTGCTCGACCTGCAACTGCCCGACGGCAGCGGCATGGACCTGTTCAGCGAACCCGGGTTGCTGGCGCAGTCCGAGATCGTGCTCGTGACCGGCCACGCGAGCCTGGACACCTCGATCCAGGCGCTGCGCCTGGGTGCCGCCGACTACCTGGTCAAGCCGGTCAACCTGAAGCACCTGCAAGGCATCCTGTCGCGTGTGACGCGGCCGGCGCAGCTCAACTCCGAGGTCGCGACGCTCAAGGGCGAGTGGGAGCGCACGGGCCGCTTCGGCAAGCTCTGGGGCCGCTCGCCCGCGATGCGCCGCATCCACGAGCAGCTCTCGCGCGTGGCGCAGACCTCGGTCTCGGTCTTCATCACTGGCGAGAGCGGCACCGGCAAGGAGGTCGTGGCGCAGACGGTGCACGAACTCAGCCGGCGCCGCAAGCGCCCCTTCCTGGCCGTGAACTGCGGCGCGATCTCGCCCAACCTGATCGAGAGCGAGATCTTCGGTCACGAAAAAGGCAGTTTCACCGGCGCCGATCGCCAGCACCAGGGATTTTTCGAACGTGCGCATGGCGGCACGCTGTTCCTCGACGAGATCACCGAGATGCCGCTCGAATTGCAGGTCAAGCTGCTGCGCGTGCTCGAGACCGGGATGTTCATGCGCGTGGGCTCGACGCAGGCGCAGGAAACCGACGTGCGAGTCATCGCCGCCACGAACCGCCCGCCTGACAGAGCGGTGGCCGAGCGCAAGATGCGCGAAGACCTGCTCTACCGGCTCAACGTGTTCCCGATCGAGCTCCCGCCGCTGCGCGACCGCGCCGAGGACGTGGCGCTGCTGGCGCAGCACTTCCTGGCCGAGATCGGCGCGCGCGAAGGCGAGGCGAAGCATTTCTCGCCCGCCGCGCTGGAGCGGCTCGTCGCCTACCGCTGGCCGGGCAACGTGCGCGAGCTGCGCAACGCGGTGCAACGCGCCTACGTGATGGCAAGCGAGGCGGTGATCGGCGACGACTGGCTGCCGTCCAACAGCGCCGGATCGCCGCTGCCCGCGGCCACAGGCGAGGCCAGCGTCGTGCTGCCCATCGGCACCTCGATGGCCGACGCCGAGCGCGCGCTGATCCTGGCCACCCTGCGGCACTACAGGCACCAGCGCGAACGCACGGCCGCGGTGCTCGGCGTGAGCCTGAAGACGCTCTACAACCGGCTCAAGGAATACAACGCGGCGACCGATGCGGAGGCGCCCTCGCTGCCGGCGCCCCCCGCACCGGACGACGATCCGCAGCTGTCGGTTCGCCCCTAGACGCAGGCGCCGCAACTCTTGCGGCACGGATTGCCGAGCTTCGGTCACCCGGCGGCACCCGGATCACACCTTCGCAGGCACGGGCTTTGCCACTCTGGGGCATGGACCTTCAGGAGCCGGTTGCCGTGAATCCTTCTGCCCACCGCCCAGACGGCCCCGCGCAAGCCGGGCCCCAAGTGCCCCGCTGTGTGCTCTATGTCGAGGACCAGCCGGTCAACGTGATGCTGATGCAGGCCGCGTTCGGCCGGCGGCCCGACTACCGGCTCGTGGTCGCGACCGATGGTGCATCGGGGCTGCGAGCCGCGGCGCAGTTCAAGCCCGAGCTGCTGATGCTCGACATCGGCCTGCCCGATTGTGATGGAGGCGATCTGCTGCGTCAGCTGCGCCAGATCGACAGTTGCCGCAACGTGCCCGCGGTGGCCGTGACTGCAGACCACCTCTACGACATCGCCGGCAGCAGCTTCTGCGAGCGCTGGAACAAGCCGGTGCCGGTAGCCGATATGCTGTGCAAACTGGACCGTTTTCTGCGCGAGCCCGAGAACGCCTGAGCCAGCCTCTCCGGCCCCCCGCGTGCCGAGGCACGCGCCTTGCGTGCAGTGACCCAAAGACACTCCATGCAACGATGCCCCGCGACGCCGTCCCCCGCACGATCGGCCGGCCGCCTCCACCTCGCAGCGCTGCTCCCGTTGTCGGCGCTGCTCGCGGTGGTGGTCGCATTGGCGGCCTGCGAATGGGCTGAGTGGCCCTTCCTGCGCGCGCCGATCGAGCGCGCGATGGCCAAGGCGCTCGATCGGACGGTGGTTCTCGACCCGCCCTTCGGCGTGCGCCTGATCGGCTCCGTGCGCGTGCGCACGGGAAGCCTGCGCATCGGGCCGCCGACCGACGGGTCGCCCACGTGGCGCGGCGCTGATGGACAAGCCCTGGATCTGCTGAACGCGTCGGCGGCACGGCTCCGGCTGCCCTACTCGACGGCGTGGCGCCTGCTTCGCGGCGACCGCGATGAACCGCTCGAGATCACCTTGCTCGACGTCGATCAGCTCGAGGTCAACCTGAAGCGCGACGCCACCGGCCGCGCAAGCTGGCCCGCGGCGGCCTCGGCGGCCTCGGCAGCCTCGGCGGCGACGCGTTCGGTTGCCGACACGCTGCCCCGCTTCGGCACGCTGCGTGTCGGCGAAGGGGTGTTCCGCGTCGATGATGCGCCGCTGAAGCTGAAGCTCGAAGCGACGCTGCGCACACGCGAGGGGTCGGCTGCCGCGGCCGCGCCGGCCACGCCGGCCTCCGCGGGCGCGGGGCTCGAGTTGCGGGCCAAGGGCAGCTACCGCGGCCTGCCGCTGACGGCGCTGATGCAGTCGAGCGGCCTGTTGCCGCTCGCACGCAGCGACGGCAGCGACCCCTCTGCGGCGGCGGTACCGATCTGGCTCGACCTGAACATCGGGCGCGCGCGGCTGCAACTCGACGGCAGTGGCACCGATTTGCTCAACCTGGCCGCCTTGCAGGCGAAGTTCAACCTGTCGGGGCCTTCGCTTGCCGCCGTGGGCGACGCGATAGGCTTGACCCTGCCCACCACCGGCGTCTTCTCGATGCGTGGCAACGCGGCCAAACAGGGTGCGCTCTGGACCGCCGCGGTGCAGACCTTGCAAATCGGCAGCAGCCGCCTGCGCGGCGATTTCCGCTTCGACACCGCACCCGCGGTGCCGCTGCTCAGCGGCACGCTCGCCGGCAGCCGCTTGGCGCTCGCCGACCTGGGTCCCGCCTTCGGCACGGCGACGGCCGACACACCGTCGCTCACCCCACGCGGGCGTGTGTTTCCGCAGCGCGAATTCGACATCCCCTCGCTGCGCGCGATGAACGCCGACGTCCTGGTCGACCTCGACCGCGCCGATCTGGGCAGCAGCTTGCTCGAGCCCTTGACGCCGCTGCGCGGCCGCATCCGCCTGGGGGACGGTGTGCTGTCGCTGCAGGACCTGGTCGCACGCACCGCCGAAGGCACCCTGCGCGGCATGCTGACGGTGGACGCGCGCCAGCCGATGCCACGCTGGACTGCCGACCTGCGGGTGCACGGCCTGCAGCTGGAGCGCTTCCTGAAGCCGCGCAATGCACGCAGCGTCGAAGCGCCCGCCGGCGCGACCCCGGCGCCCGCACCGGCCTCGGCCTCGGCATCCGCGCAGCGCGGCTACGTCAGCGGCCTGCTGGGCGCATCGGCGCAGGTCAGCGGTGAGGGTCGCTCGACCGCCGCGGTGATGGCTTCGCTCGATGGGCAGGCGCGGCTGTGGGTGCGCCGCGGCGGCTTGTCGCATCTCGCTGTCGAAGCCGCCGGCATCGACGTCGCCGAGAGCCTCGGCCTGCTCATCGTCGGCGACAAGACCTTGCCGATGCGCTGCGCGGTGGCCCAGCTGAGCCTGCGCAACGGGCGCGCGCTGCCCGACCCCGCGGTCCTCGACACGGCCGACACCACGCTGCTCGTGAGTGGCGAGCTCTCCCTCGCCGACGAGTCGCTGGCGCTCGTGCTCACGGCGCGCCCGCACGACTTCTCGCCCCTCTCGCTGCGCGCCCCGGTGCGATTGACGGGCAGCTTCAGCGCCCCCCAGGTCAAGCTGGACGCCCGCTCGATCGGCCTGCGCGCGGCGGCGGCCGCGGCGCTGGGTGCGATCACGCCGCTCGCCGCGCTGCTGCCGTTGATCGACTTCGGTGAAGGCGATCGCAACGAATGCGAAGCCGCGATGACGCTGGTGCGCGGCAGCGCAGCGGCCGCGGCCGGCCGAACGCAAAACACGCGGGCGCCGGCCTCGGCTGCCAGCGCCACCCGCCGCGCACGGTGAGTCGAGCCCGCCACGAGCACTCGTGATGTTGACGCCGACCCTGCTCCTGCTCGGCACGGTGCTGGTGGGCATGAGCCTGGCTCAACGCATCGTGACCCGGCTGCCGCTGTCGCCGGCCACCGTCTACCTGCTCGTCGGCGGCGCGGCGGGCGCGGTCATGCGGCCGCTGTCCCTCGACACGCTGCTGCGCCACGCCCCGACGCTGACCGTGGCGACCGAACTCGCGGTGCTGGTGTCGCTCTTCGCGGTCGGCCTGCGGCTGCGCGTGCCGCCGACCTGGCGCGCATGGCGTGTCGCGGCCCTGCTGGCGAGCGTCGGCATGGTGGTCACGATCGTGTTGGCTGCTGCCGCTGCGAGCTGGCTGCTCGGCCTGGGGCTGGCGGCGGCGCTGCTGCTGGCCACGATCCTCGCCCCGACCGACCCGGTGCTGGCGTCGGAAGTCCAGATCCGGTCCGAGGGTGACCGCGACGCCGTGCGCCTGTCGCTCACTGCCGAAGGCGGCCTGAACGACGGCACGGCGCTGCCGATCACGATGCTGGCGCTGGGCCTGCTCGGCCTGCACCCGCTCGCCGCGGCGGCCTGGCCCATGGGCAGCCGCTGGCTCGTGGTCGACCTGCTGTGGCCGATCGGCGGCGGCCTCTTGCTGGGCTGGGCTTTCGGGCGCGCGCTCGGCATCGGCGTGCGCACGCTGCTCGAACGCGGCCACGCCATCGAGTGGGACGAGTTGTTCTACCTGGGCACGATCGCACTCGGCTACGGGCTCGCGCGCCTCACCCACACCTCGGCCTTCCTGCTCGTGTTCGGGGCCGGGCTCGCGCTCTTCCACGGCGGGCGGTCGGCCGCGGCCGGCAGCCGGACCGGGCTGATGAGCGAACGCCTGGCCGCCTTCGGCCACCGCTGCGAACGCCTGATCGAAGTCTCGATGGTGATGGTGCTCGGCGTGCTCCTCGCCGCGACACCGCTCGATGCGCGTGTCGCCGCCTTCGCCCTGCTCTTCATCTTCGTGCTGCGCCCGCTCAGCGTGCTGCTCGTCGTGCGCAAGGGCCGCATGCCCGAACACCAGCGCCGGCTCGTCGCGTGGTTCGGCGTGCGCGGCATCGGCTCGCTGTTCTACCTCGCCTTCACGCTGAGCCATGCGGTGCCCGCGGGCCTGGCGCTGACGCTGGTGTCGGCCTGCCTGTGGACGATCGCCCTGTCGATCGTCGTGCACGGGATCTCGGCCACGCCGCTGATGGCGTGGTACAGCACGCGCCGCCGGTCGATCACGCGCAAGGGGTGAACGCACCCCCTTGCGGGATGCAGGCCTGCGCCTTGCCCGGAGGTGGTCCGACTTGAAGGAGATTCCATGACCGAAAGTTCGCTCGTCTACTATCTCTTCGGGCTGACCTTCGCGCTCGCGATCGGCTACGGCATCTACCAGTGGTGGCGTGCCAAAAAAGCGCGGCGCGAACATCACCATTCGGTGGCCGAGAAGCGCCAACCCGTGACGCCGCAGACCCGCGTCGACGCCAACCCGGCACCGGCCAGTCAACAGCCGAAAAGAATGTCGTGAGTGCGGACCCGCGCACTGCGGTAAATCTGACACGCAGCGGGAAGGCGGGACCTCAGGTGCTGTGCGGCACGCTCCGCAGGCCCGCCACGCGGTAGCCCTGGGCGGCCGCGTTCTCGACCATGCGCTGGAGCCGCGCCTCGTCGACCACCGGGCTACGCGACAGCAGCCACAGTCCGTGCCGGCCGGGGGTGCCGACGACGGCGGTCTGGTAGGCGGCGTCGACGTCGATGACCCAGTAGCCCGCCCACGCGAAGGGCAGCCAGCGCAGCCAGCGCGGGAACAGGCTGACGTCGAGCTTGGCGCCCTGGCTGCCGGGTACGACACGCCCGACACCCGAGGCGCAGCGCAGGCGCCCGTTGCGCAACCGGCAGCAGTTCAGCACATCGACTCCGCTTTCGCCCAGGGTGTAAGTAGCGGTGGCGTCGCCCGCGCACTGGCTCTCAAACGGGACCGGCAGGCGCGCGATCTCGTACCAGTGGCCGGCGTAGCGCCGCAGGTCGAGCTGGGGCACGGTCTGCACCGGACGCCGGGCGGGCCAGAGGGCACCCAGGACGGGCAGCGCCACGCCGAGCACGGCGGCCGCCGTGCCCGGGCTGACGAAGCGCCGCCACTGCGCGGGCAGCATGGGCCACACCACCGGCAGCAGCGTGAGCCAGGGCGCTGACTTCGCCACGTTCTCCGCCGCCCCGCCGCCCGCCGCGGGGCGGCGGCGCAGAAAGCTCCAGCCTGCCAGCGCTGCCGCCGCTGCGCTTGTCATCAGGCCGGGGCCGAGGAATCGCTGCGTGAGGCTTTCGACCCGGGCCACGACGTCCCGGCTCGCCTTCCGGATGCGCTGGTCGCGCTGCACGACGGCCAGCTCAGCTTGTGCGATGCGCGTTTCGAGGTCGGGCAGCTCGGTGTGGGCAGACGAAGTCATGCGCTGGCAGGGCAATCGATGTACCCACCTTCGGCGCGGGCGCGGCATTTGCCCCGTCGTCGGTGCTATCCCGCACCCCATCCTCCCGAGGAGTCCCCATGACAACCCAAGACACCGCACCGACCGTGGCCCCCGACAACCAGGGCGAGGGCAACACCGAAGCGGCACGCCGCTACAACGAAGACCAGAAGCGCTTCGTGAAATCCGGTGGCGTGCGCCAGGCCGCCGAGGATGCCGCGCCACGCGACGCCGCCGAAGCCGAAGAACTGCAACGTGCCGAGGAAGAAGGCCTGGCGCGCGCCAAGGGTGAAGACCCGACCGTGCCCGGCGCCGCCTCGGCGCGTGAGCGCCGCGCCTGATCCCGCCGCCATCGGCCGCCGAGTGCGGCCGATGGCGGCGGCGCTCAGATGAGGTCGGTGATGACGAGACGACCGTATTTCACCGCCGCCTTCGCGTCCAGGCTCTGGGCCACCGCGACGATGGTGTTCTCGGTCGCTTCGTCGGGAGATGCCACGACGAGCCAGCCGCAGCCCTCCAAGGCGAGGTCGAGGAACTTGCGCATGACCACGATCTCGTGGCCGAACTCGGCGACGCCGCTGCTGTCGTCGATCAGCTTGCCCATCAGCCTCGCCTGCTCGGCGGCGCTGTACCGAACGATGGTGGCCGCATCCAGGCCGCGGGCCTGCAACGCCTGCGCTGCGTTCAGGGCGGTGGTGTCGTCGGGCAACGCGAGCACCACGTGCCCGACGGGCTTGAAGGCGGTGAAGGCGGTGGGGGGGTCGCGCTTGTCGAAGGTGTCGACGTCGTTGTCCATCTCGTTTCCTTTGCTCTCGCGGCGGGCCGTGCACACCCAACCGGGCAATCCGCGCGCCCGGAGGCTGCCGCAGCGATGCCGGGCGGCGGCTCCACAATGCGCCACGTGAGCACCTACAAACTGCTATGGCTCGGCTTCGGGGCCATGGCCCTGGTCCTGATGGCCACCCTGCTGCCGCAGGTGGCCCAGGTGCGGTCGGTGCAGCAGCAGGTCCAGGTGCTTAGCAGCGGTGACGCCGTTCGCAGCGCCAGCGCGAGCGACCTCGCGATCAACACGATGGGCTACGCACTCGCGCTGCGCGAGCACCTGGACAGCGGCAATGCTTTGGCCCGTCAGGTCGCGGCGCAGCGCGCTGAGGCTGTGCGCCACAACCTCGACGCCTACATGGCGCGGGCAACCACCGCCGCGCAGCGTGAACATGCCGCCCGCTTCGAAGCCGACTGGCGGGCCCTCGAAGCCGGCGGACGCCGCCTGCTCGGGAGCGCGCAGCGCCCGCCAGCACCGGCCGAGCTGCTGGACTTCGACAACCGGCGGCGCGCGCTTCAGACACTGCTGGACGAACGCCTGCAACCCGATGCGCGCGCCAGCCTGGAGGCGCGCCAGAACACAGCGCTCGCGGCCCTGCGCACCAACCTGGCGCTGGCGCTGCTGCTGATGGTCCTGGGCATCTTCACGGCCGGGCTGACGGGCCTGCTCGTGGGGCGGCGCATCGTCGCCACCGGGCGCCAGCTCGATGCCAACACCGAAGCGCTTCGGGTCACCCTCGCAAGCATCGGCGACGCCGTCATCTCCACCGGCCTGGACGGCCGCGTCGTCTCGCTCAACCCGGTGGCACAGACGCTCACCGGCTGGTCGCAGGCCGACGCACTGGGGCAGCCGCTCGACCGTGTGTTCCGGATCGTCGACGAGGACAGCCGCGAGGCAGCGCAGAATCCGGCCCTGCGCGCCTTGCAGGAGCGACAGGTGGTCGGCCTGCCCCACGCCACGCTGCTGATCGCACGTGACGGCATCGAACGCGCCGTCGACGACAGCGCGGCCCCGATCCTGAGCAGTGACGGCGAGGCCATCGGCGCCGTGCTCGTCTTTCGCGACATCACGAGCCGGCGCCTGCAGGAACAGCGTGTGCTGGCGAACGAGCGTCGCATGAGCGAACTCATCGACCTGCTGCCGTGTGCCGTGTTCACCACCGACGAGCAGGGCCGGCTGCGCCACTTCAACAGCGCGGCGGTGGCCTTTTCGGGCGAAGTGCCCCAACTCGGCTCCGACTGCTGGTACCGCCAGTGGACGCTCTACCGCGCCGACGGCACGCCGCTGCCGGCGGCCGAGAACCCGCTCGCGATGGTGCTCGAACAAGGCAGCGCGCCGCGCGGCATGGAACTGGTGCTGAGGCGGCCCGACGGCACGCACCTGTGGTTCGTCGCCTACCCGACACCGCGTTTCGACGACGCCGGGCAGCGCAGCGGCGTGCTGCACATGCTGCTCGACATCACCGAGCGCAAGGAAGCCGACGCCGCGTTGCGGCTGTCGGAGCTGCGTTACCGCCGGCTCTTCGAGTCGGCGAAGGACGGCATCCTGGTGCTGGACGCCAAGAGCGAGCGCATCACCGATGCCAACCCCGCCATCAGCGACCTGCTCGGTTACCCGCCGTCGCAGCTCGTGGGCAAGGCGCTGTGGCAGATCGGCCTCTTCGCGACGGAAGAAGCCGGGCGTGCAGCGGTGGCGCAGCTCCAGCGCGAGCGCTACGTGCGCTTCGACGACCTGCCGCTGCGCACCCGCGACGGAAGGTCGCTCGATGTCGAGTTCGTGAGCAACGTCTACGGGCTGGCGCCGAACCTGGTGATCCAGTGCAGCGTGCGCGACATCAGCGAACGCAAGCGCAGCACCGAAGCGTTGCACGAGTTGAACCGGCGCAAGAACGAGTTCCTCGCCATGCTCGCGCACGAACTGCGCAACCCGCTTGCACCGATCCGGGTCGGGCTGGAGGTGATCCGCCGTGCCGGCGGCGACGCAGGCGCACTGCAAGCCGCCACCGAGACCGTCGACCGCCAAGTCACCCACCTCGTGCGCCTGGTCGACGACCTGCTCGACATGAGCCGCATCGACCGCGGCACGATCGAGCTGCGGCGCGAGCGCATCGACCTCGTGGCCACGCTCGGGATGGCGATCGAGGCCGCGCGCCCGCAGTGCGACAAGCTGCAGCACCGTTTCACCGTCACGCTGCCCGAACATCCGATCCCCGTCGATGCCGATGCGACGCGCCTGGTGCAGGTGCTTGGCAACCTGCTCGGCAACGCGTGCAAGTTCACGCCGCCGGGTGGGCACATCGAACTCAGCGTCGAAGTGGATCCGGCCCAGTCCGGCATGGGCGACGAGGCCGTGATCCGCGTGCGCGACAGCGGCATCGGCATCGCGCCGGATCAGCTCTCGCGAATCTTCGAGATGTTCGTGCAGGTCGATTCTTCGCTCGAACGTTCGGCGGGCGGCCTGGGCATCGGCCTGACGCTGGTGAAGACACTCGTCGAGCGCCACGGCGGCAGCGTGCAAGCCGCCAGCACCGGGGCGGGCGGCGGCAGCGTGTTCACGGTCCGGCTGCCGGTGCTCGCCGCAGACACGCATGCAGCGGCCGAACCGGCGCCCGCCGAACCGGCGCCCGGCGCGCGCCCCCGCCGCATCCTGGTCGTGGACGACAACCGCGATGCCGCCGAGTCGTTGACGCTGCTGCTGCAGCTGAGCGGGCACCTCACACAGGCCGCCTTCGACGGCTTCGAAGCGCTCGAAGCGCTGCCCGCTTTCCAGCCCGACACCGTGCTGCTCGACATCGGCCTGCCGCGCCTGAACGGCTACGAGGTCGCCCGCCGCCTGCGCCAGGCGCCGGGCGGCGAACGCATCCTGCTCATCGCGCTCACCGGCTGGGGCCAGGAGGAAGACCGGCAGCGCACACGCGAGGCCGGCTTCGACGTCCACCTCGTCAAGCCGGTCGACCCCGCTGCGCTGTCCCGGCTGCTCGAATCATCGGCCATGCCGTGAACCAGGCATCGCAACCGCTCACCACCGACACCACTCACCGGGAGGCACCGTGCGATACCTCGTCCTGATTGCCGCGCTGGCGATGCCACTCATCTCCTGGCTGTCGCAGCGCGAGGTGTTCGGGCCCGACAACGCGACCCTGTCGGCCCGCTACCCGACCCTGCTCATCGCCGCCGGCTACGCCTTCGCGGTCTGGGGCCTGCTCTTCGCGCTCGATGTCGTTTTCGGCGCCTGGCAGGCCTTCTGGCGCCGCAAACCCCGCGGCCCCGACTCCTTCGACCGTGTCCGCGTCCTCGCCGCCGCCGGCTTCGCCTTGACCGCGGCGTGGATGATCGTGTTCTCTATGCAACTGTTCTGGGTCGCCCTGCTCGTCATCTGGGGCGCGCTCGCCTGCCTCGTCGGCGCCACCTTCGCGCTCGAGCGCAACGAGCTGTCGAGCACCGACTACTGGCTCGCACGCGTTCCGCTGTCGATGCATGCCGGGTGGCTGAGCCTGGCCGCCTTCCTGAACACGGCGCAGGTCATCGTCGCCTTCCGCCTGCTGTCGACGACGCAGATGCTCGGCTGGACGCTCGTGCTCTGGCTTGCCGCCGCGGTGCTGCTGGTCGCCGTGCAGTTGCGCCTCCGCGGCAACGCCTTCTACGCCGCCACGGCACTGTGGGGCCTGATCGGGGTGTACGTGCAGCAATCGCGCAGCAGCCTGGAAGGCGCGCCGATTTCGGCATGGGTGGCAGCCGGCCTGGGCTGCGCCCTGCTGGCCCTGACGGCCTACCTCATCGTCGGGCGCAGGCGCCGAGACGACAACACGGCCATGATGCCGCGCTGACGCCGAGGCGCGGGGGCGCGACTTCAGGCAAGCGCCGTCTCGCCGTACCGGCGCCGGCGCTCGACGGGTTCAATGCGCAGCACCTGGCGGTACTTGGTGACGGTGCGCCGCGCCACCGTGAGCCCCTGGCGCGCGAGCTGGCGTGCGATCTCGGCGTCGGACAAGGGCGCGACGGGCTTCTCCAGCTCGATCATGTCCTTGATGAGGCCGCGGATCGCAGTGCCCGAGCAGGCGCTGCCACTCGCGGTGACCATCGCGCGCGAGAAGAAGTACTTCAGCTCGAACACCCCCGACGGCGTGGCGAGGTATTTGTTGTTCGTCACGCGCGACACCGTCGATTCGTGCATGCCGAGTTCGTCCGCGATCTCGCGCAGACCGAGCGGCTTCATTGCCATCGGCCCGAAATCCAGGAAGTGCTGCTGCCGCCGCACGATCGACTGCGCCACATCGAGGATGGTGCAGAAACGCTGTTCGACGTTGCGCACGGTCCAGCGCGCTTCCTGCAGATGGCTGGCCATCGCGGCGTTCTGCTCAGGCTTGCAGCGCTGGAACATGTCGGCGTAGACCTGGTTCAACTTCACTTTCGGCACCACCGCCGGGTTGAGCTGGACCGTCCACACACCCCGCACCTTGCGCGCGATGACGTCGGGAACGACGTACTGCACGTCGCTGCCGCCGACACGCCAGCCGGGGCGGGGGTCGAGGTGGCGGATCCGGTCGCAGACCGCCTCGACCTCGGTCGGCTTCAGCGCCAGCGCACGCGCGAGCCCGTTGACATCGCGCGACGCCAGCAGGGGCAGGTGATCGTCGATGACCTGCTCGGCCCATCCACGCAGCTGCGGGCATTCGATGCGCGGCAGTTGCAGGCGCAGGCACTCGGCGACGTTGCGTGCGCCGACGCCCGCGGGCTCGAGAGACTGCACGCGTTGCAGCGCGAGCGCCATCTCCGCTGCAGCGGCGGGCGGGCGGAGATCGGCCAGCGGCCCCAGCTCGTCGAGCGCGCTGCGCAGGTAACCGTCGTCGTCGAGTGAATCGACGATCACACGCGCGAGCGCAAGGTCTCGCGCCGGCACCGGCTGCGCATTGAGCTGTGCGTGCAGATGGGCGGCGAGCGAGGACTCGGCGGCGATGCGATCGAGCATGCTGAGCTCGTCGCCGTCGGTGCGCCGGCCCGAGCCACCTTCGGCCTGCCAGATCTCGCGGTCGCTGTCGCCGGTGTGAGCGGAGTCGCGTGGGTCGGACGTTTCGAACGCGCCGCCTTCGCCGAGAAGAACGTCCTGCGCCGCTGATTCGCTGGCCGTCTCAGGCTGCGCCCCGGCGAAGTCGTCGGGCCGGGTTTCATCGACCTCTTCGGTCTCCAGGAAGGGATTTTTCCCCATCACCTGCTGCACACATTGGGCGAAGTCGAGTGATGACATCTGCAGCAGCCGCACCGCGTGCTGCAGCTTCGGGCTGAGCGTCTGCTGCTGGCGTTGATCGGCACGAAAGTCGAGAGATCCCATGACACGGCTCCGGTGTGGCTTGCGGTGCATACCGCAACCTCCGTGCCGCGCCGGACCCTGCGCATCCACCGGGGCTGAATAGCCGAGCGCGGGCGTGCGCGTGCCCGCATTTGCCGAACGAATCCGGCCGTTGCCGCAAGCCCTACCGGGCCGCTCGCCGTCGCCGGGCCGGCGTCGCGAAGTGATTCGCGTCCAGCCGTTCCAGCACCGGGCCGATGTCGGTGTCAACGAGGCCGCGTTTCAGGTCGGCTGCCGCTTGCTGGCCCACCGCTTTTGTGTCGTCGTTGACGGGCGCCGCCGGCGCACTCGACTCGTCGCGTTCGTGCGGCAGCCGCGGCTCGCGCTTGCCGCCACGCGACGCGGTGGTCTGGGCGCTGCGGCCGCGGCGATCCGGATCCTTCACGGTCAGCCGAAGAAGAAATACGCGGCCAACAACACGATGGCCGGCACGCCGAGGATCCAACCGATGACGTATTTACCCATGATGTACTCCTTGTGGATGGACAGAGCGCGTCGGCTCTGACCTTTTGTTCGCGGCAAGCGCCGTTCCCGGCCGTTGCGCTTCAGGCGTTGTGCGCGCCACCGTCGGCCTGCGACGGCGTCGAGATCTCGCGCACGGCGTCGTCGACGTGGTTCGGGGACTTGGTCGCGATGTCGCCGAGCGCGACGATGCCGACGAGCTCGCGCTGCAGGTTGATCACCGGCAGCCGCCGCACCTGCGCGTCGCTCATCGTGTCCATCACGGCTTCGACGTCCTGGTCCGCGGTGCACCAGCGCAGCTCGGGGCTCATGACGTCGGAGACGCAGCCGCCGTCGGGCGTGAGTCCGGCTGCGGTGCCGCGCACGGTGATGTCGCGGTCGGTCACCATGCCCACGATCTGCCGTCCTGCACAGACCGGCAGGGAGCCGACGTTGAGCCGGTCCATCAGCTGTGCCGCGTCGCGCAGGCTCTGCTCGGGGCCGACGGTCTGCACGTCGGTGCTCATGATTTCTGAAACGAGGGTCATCACACACTCCTGAGGTGGGGCGAAAGCAGACTCGTTGCGGCAACGTGTGTGCCCGCGTGCGCGCCTCAGGTGCGACACGCTTGCGCGGCCGGCCCCAGATCGCACAGGTGTCGGTGGTGCCGCGTGACACTGTCGTGCTGGCGCTCGACCACGACCCGCAGCGCGGCGGGAAGCTCCCGCGCCAGCAAGGCTCGGTACTCGCCGAGCGCCATGGCCTCGCAGCGCCGGCAATCGTCCAGCATCGACAGGTCGCTCTGGACCGAAGGCGATGCCGGCTGCGCAGACCATCCTCTGGGCGACGCGCCTGCCGCGCTGGGTGGAAAGCCGCGCGGCCCCTCGGGCAGCCAGGCGCGAAGCTCGCTCGCAGCAATCCGGCTGTCGTCGGCGCGGTTGATGTAGAGATCGCGCAGGTCGTGGCGCCGCGCCTGCTCAGCGCTCCACCGGTAGCCGCGTTCTGCCGCCATGCAGGTCGCGATCAGATCGTGCACGCGGTCGGTCAGGTCGTTGTCGTGCCGTGCCATCGCTTGCAGCAGGAATTGCCGAACGCCGCGCTCAGGCCGGGTCGGACGCCGGTGCCAACGGCGGGTCGACGATCGGCGGCGGCAGTTCGCCCGGCACGGGGTCGCCGACCGGTGGCGGCAGGTCGCCCGGCGCGGGCGGGGCCGGCGGCACGGGGATCGGGCCGCGGGGCTGGGGTGCGGGTGTCGTGTTGTCGAACATGGCAGAAGTGGCGTGCACGCACTGGTTGGGTTGTGGTCATCGACCCGGCACATGCCATGCCCGCCACGCGGCATGTGGCTTGCCCAGACCTTTGTTCGCCCATGCAACCCGGAGATCCCTGTGCCCACCAAGAAGACCGCTTCCGCCGCCCCCACCTCAGCGCAGGCGCTGCAGGCAGAACAGGCCGCCAGCGCCGAATCCCTCGCCGCGGCAATGCCCCACAACCCGAACAAGGCTGCAGAACACGGGCACGACAACGCCACCCACCCGCCGCAGGGCGTACAGCTCGAGGCGGCGCCGAAAACCGCCTCTGCGAGCACCCTGAGCGAGCGCAACGACAGCGGCAAGACCGGCCAGGGCAGTGCGCGCCATGACGCCGGCCCGGGTGTGCTCGACCGCTTCCGCAGCGACGCCAGCGGCCAGCGCTTGACGACCAACCAGGGCGTGCCAGTGGCGGACAACCAGAATTCGCTCAAGGCCGGGCTGCGCGGGCCGGCCCTGCTCGAAGACTTCATCCTGCGCGAGAAGCTCACCCACTTCGACCACGAGCGCATCCCCGAGCGCATCGTGCACGCACGCGGCTCGGCGGCGCACGGCTATTTCGAGGCCTATGCCGACTTCGGCCCGATCACGCGCGCCAGCGTCTTCTCGGGCGCCGGCAAGCGCACGCCGGTGTTCGTGCGCTTTTCGACCGTGGCCGGCGAACGCGGTTCGGTCGACACCGCGCGCGACGTGCGCGGCTTCGCGGTCAAGTTCTACACCGACGAAGGCAACTGGGACCTGGTGGGCAACAACATCCCGGTCTTCTTCATCCAGGACGCGATGAAGTTCCCCGACCTCGTGCACGCGGTCAAGCCCGAGCCGCACCACGGCATGCCGCAGGCGGCGTCGGCGCACGACACCTTCTGGGACTTCGTCAGCCTGATGCCCGAAAGCACGCACATGCTCATGTGGGCCATGTCCGATCGCGCCATTCCGCGCAGTTACCGCATGATGCAGGGCTTCGGTGTGCACACCTTCAGGCTCGTCAACGCGGCGGGAGAATCGCGTTTCGTCAAGTTCCACTGGAAGCCGCTACTCGGCACCCACTCGCTGGTCTGGGACGAAGCGGCCAAGATCCAGGGCGCCGACGCCGACTTCCACCGACGTGACTTGTGGGAAGCGATCGAGGCCGGCGCCTACCCCGAGTGGGAACTCGGCCTGCAGGTCTTCACCGAAGCCGAAGCCGACGCCTTCACCTTCGATGTGCTCGACGCAACCAAGCTGATCCCCGAAGAGCTCGTGCCGGTGCGGCCGGTGGGCCGGATGGTGCTGAACCGCAACCCGGACAACTTCTTTGCCGAGACCGAGCAGGTGGCGTTCTGCACCGCGCACGTGGT
>DATDER010000138.1:0-2016 GCA_036523095.1 Rubrivivax sp. | reverse complement strand
GCGGTCCCTGAAGCGACGTGACTCGCGGTCAGAGGTGGCGTCCCTCATCGACGATGATGCTTGTACCGGTGGCGCTGCCCAGATGCGTGACGCAGGCCAGGACGGCGCGTGCGACGTCGTCCGCGGTGGTGACGTGGCGCAGCGGCGTGGTTTCGGCGATCTTGCGCAGCCGCTCGGGGTCGCGGCCCTTGACGAAGTCGGTGTCCACCGCCGCCGGCGAAACCGACAGGATCCGGATCCTGGGCCCCAGCACCTTGGCCAGCGCTAGCGTGAGCGCATCCAGGCCCGCCTTGGCCGCACAATAGGCGAGGTTGCTGCCGACGCCGGTCAGTGCGGCCGCCGACGATATGTTGACGACCACGCCTTGGGGCGTCTTCTCCAGCAGCGGCCGGAACGCGCGGATGACGGCGAAGGGCCCGCGCAGGTTGGCGCGGGTGACCTGGTCGAAAATCTCGTCGGTCAAGGCGTCCAGATCGGCCGCCGGCACCATCACGGTGCTGCCGGCGGAGTTGACCAGGACATCGGTGCGGCCGAAACGCTGCGCCACGGTCTCGGCCGCCGCGCGCACGCTCGCTCCATCGTCGATCGTGATCTGCACCGCCATATGGTCGCCAGGCGGCAAAGCGGCGACCACCCGCTCGGCCGCGGCGCGGTCGCGATGATAGCCGACGACGACGCTCGCGCGGTGGGCGGCGAACAGCCGCGCCGTCGCCTCGCCGATGCCGCTGCTGGCGCCGGTCACCACCACAACCCGGCCGGAAAGATCGTCGTGCATCGTCACTATTAGCGCTCCCTGCCCATGCTCGCCGGCATTGAATACGCGGCGCGCAGCTCCTGCTTCAAGACCTTGCCGATCTCGGAGCGCGGCAAAGCGGGACGTATCTCCACGCCCGCGAGCCGCTGCATGCGATCCAGGCGCGCGTTGACCCAGCCTCGTATCTCGTCTGCGTCCGCGCTGCGACCGTCATGCAGGACCACCACCGCCCACGGGGTCTCTCCCCACACCTCGCTCGGGATGCCGATCACGGCCGCCTCGCGGACAGCCGGATGCTGCAGCAGCACGGATTCCAGGTCCGACGCATAGATGTTGAACCCGCCCGAGATCACGACGTCCTTCTTGCGGCCCACGATCCGCAGGAAGCCGTCCTGGTCGAAGGCGCCGAGATCGCCACTGCGGAAGAAGACGTTTCCCTCGCGGTCGCGCCACAGCAAGGCTTTCGTGTCCTCAGGCCTGCCGTAATAGCCCGTCATCATCAGGCCGGAGCGGCCGACGATCTCGCCGGTCTCGCCCCTGGGCCGCTCGTTGCCGCGCTCGTCGATGATGCGGATGTCAGTGCCAGGTGCCGGCCGTCCGACGGTGGCGAGCTTGTCGGCGTTGGCGGTAGCGTCGAGAATGACGGTGCAGCCGCCCTCGGTGAGACCATACACTTCCAGGAAACGGCCGGGCCAGCGTGTGATCAACGCCTGCTTTACCTCGACCGGAAGCGGCGCGCCGGTGCACTGCTTGAGGACGAAGGCGGACAGGTCGGTGTCGTCGAACCGGGGGTGGGCGACGATGCGCTGATACTGGACCGGCACTAGCATCGTGTGGGTGGCACGCACCGCCTCCACAACACGCAGATATGCCTCCGCGTCGAATTTCGGCATCAGCACCGTGTGCCCGCCGTGGAACACCGTTGCGAGCAGTGGCAGCAGCGTCGTGTTGGAATAAAGCGGCGTGGCCAGCAGCATGACGCTGTCGGCACCGATCATGAAGGTGTCTCGCGACGCCTGGCGGAACCGCATCTCCGACGAATGTACGATGCCCTTGGGCATGCCGGTCGTGCCGGACGAATAGATGATGTTGAACGGCGTATCGCCCGATAGTTGCGGCTCCGGGACATGCCCCGGGCCGGCAAGAAAGTCGTCGAGCGCGATCGTTCCGACGGCCTTGGAGTCGAGAGCGATCACGGCGGCGCCGTGCGGCCTGCAATCCGCCAGGATCTCGACGGCCGCGGCATCCACGATCAGGATCCT
>DATDER010000137.1:0-12584 GCA_036523095.1 Rubrivivax sp. | reverse complement strand
CCCTTCGTGCTCGTCGGCGCGATCGCGGCGCGCCGGCAATGGCGTCTGCCGGGGGCCGCGCAGACCGAGCGCACAGTCCAGGCACTGAATGCGATGACCTGGCCCGGATTCTCGAAGTTGCTCGAAGAAGCGTTCCGACGTGACGGCTACACCGTCCGGCCCGGCACCACGGCGTCGGTCGACTTCGAACTGGAGCGCGGCGGCCGGCACACGCTCGTGTGCGCGCGGCGCTGGAAGTCGGCCCGCACCGGCGTTGAGGTACTTCGTGCACTGCACGCCGCACGCACCGCATGCGATGCCTCCGGCGCGATGGTGATCAGCCTCGGCGAGCTCACCGACAGCGCACGTCCCTTCGCCACCGAACACGCGATCACGCTCTGGCAGGCGCCCGAGTTGGCCTTGGCCTTGCGTGGCTTGCTGCCCGAAGGCGGCCGAGGCGGCACATGACACTGCCCGCCACCCACCGGCGGCGGCGCATCTGCTTGGTCGCCCCGCTGGCGTGTGTTGTCGGCGCGCGTGCGGCGTCCGACCCACCGCTGCAAGCCGCGATGCGGCAGGCTGAAGCCATGCGCGACGAAGCCGTCCGCATGGGCGACCAGGCCTACGGTGCCGTCGTTCTGCGCGGCAGCGACATCGTCGGCGCGGCACCGAGCCGCGTCGTCACGCGCAACGACCCGAACGCGCACGCCGAGCGCGAGGCGCTGCGTGACGCCACACAGCGGCTGCGCACCGACGATCTCTCGGGCTGCGTGCTGGTGTCGACCTCGCGCCCCTGTCGCGAGTGCGAAAGCGCCGCTGCAGCCGCGCGCATCGCGCGCATGGTGCACGGCGCGGCGCTCACCGACGCCGGCGTGCCGCGGTGAAACGGCGCCTGCTGCTCGCGGCCTGGGTGGTGATGGCAATGGCAGGCAACGCGACAAGCCAGACGCCAGACGCCCCGCTCGTCGCGGCGGCCGAGGCGGGCGACCTGCCGGCGCTGCGCCGCCTGCTCGATGCCGGCACGCCCGTCGACACACGTGACGCGCGCCAGCGCACCGCGCTGCTCGCCGCCACCCACGCCAACCAGGTCGCGGCGGCGCGGCTGCTGATCGAACGCGGTGCCGACGTGAACGCCGCCGACGGCATCCGGGACACGCCCTTTCTCTACGCCGGCGCCGAGGGCCGGCTCGAGATCCTGCGCCTGACGCTGGCGCATGGCGCCGACCTGAAGAGCACCAACCGCTACGGCGGCACGGCGCTGATCCCGGCGGCGCACCACGGCCACGTCGAGACCGTGCGTACGCTGCTGCAGACGAAGATCGGCCTCGACCACGTGAACCGGCTCGGCTGGACGGCGCTGCTCGAGGCCGTGATCCTCGGCGACGGCGGCGCCGCGCACACCGAGATCGTGCGCCTGCTACTGGCGCACGGCGCCAATCCCCACCTGGCCGATGCGCAGGGCGTGAGCCCGCTCGCGCACGCCGAGCAACGCGGGCAGCATGCCGTCGCCGCGCTGCTGCGGCGCGCCGGCGCCGCGCGCCCGCGCTGAGCCAGCTTGCCGCGGGCGCAAGCGTCAGTCTTCGAGCAGGCGCACCTTGACGCCGCGCCCCTTGACCTTGGCGGTCGCCAGGCGGCGCAGGACCTCGTTCGCGATCCCTCGCTCGACCGCGACGTAGGTCGAGAAGTCGTTGACGTTGATCTTGCCCACCTGCGTGCCGGCAAAGCCGAGGTCCTTGGTCAGCGCGCCGAGCACATCACCGGCGCGGATCTTTTCCTTGCGCCCGCCCAGGATCTGGATCGTCTGCATCGGCGCGCGCAAGGGCTCGGCGCTGGCCGCGGCCAGATCGGCCAGCGGCAACCACTCCGATGTGAACCCGAGCGCCTTCTCGATCTGCCCCACGCGGCCCATCTCGTCCATGCTCACCAGGCTGAAGGCCAGGCCCTGCGCGTCGACACGCCCGGTGCGGCCGATGCGGTGCGTGTGCGTCTGCGGATCGGGTGTGACGTCGACGTTGAGCACCGCCTCGAGCCCTTCGATGTCGAGCCCGCGCGCCGCGATGTCGGTCGCCACGAGCACGCTGCAGCTGCGGTTGACGAACTGCACCAGCACCTGGTCGCGATCGCGCTGCTCCAGATCGCCGTGCAACTCCAGCGCGGCAAATCCCTGCGCGCGCAGCACCTGCACCAGATCGCGGCACTGCTGCTTGGTGTTGCAGAAGGCCAGCGTGCTGAGCGGGCGGTAGTGGTTCAGCAGCAGCGACACCGCGTGCAGGCGCTGCTCTTCGGTGACCTCTAAGAACAGCTGCCGGATCTTGACCGCGCTGTGGGTCTCGAGCAGCTTCACCTCCTTCGGCTGGCGCATGAAGGCGGCACTCAGCTTCGTGATGCCCTCGGGGTAGGTGGCCGAGAAGAGCAGCGTCTGGCGCTCCTTCGGGCACTGCTTCGCGACCGTGGCGATGTCGTCGAAGAAGCCCATGTCGAGCATGCGGTCGGCTTCGTCGAGCACCAGCGTGTTCAGCGCGTCGAGCTGCAGGCTGCCCCGTTCCAGGTGGTCCATGATGCGGCCCGGCGTGCCGACGACGATGTGCGCGCCGTGCTCCAGGCTCGCCAGCTGGGGGCGCATCGTCGCGCCGCCGCACAGCGTGAGCACCTTGATGTGGTCTTCGGCGCGCGCCAGCCGCCGCACCTCCTGCGTCACCTGGTCAGCCAGTTCGCGGGTGGGGCACAAGACCAGCGCCTGGACCGCAAAGCGGCGCGGGTTCAGGTTGGCCAGCAGCGCGAGCGCAAAGGCCGCCGTCTTGCCGCTGCCGGTCTTGGCCTGCGCGATCAGGTCGTGCCCCGCGAGCGCCAGCGGCAGGCTCGCGGCCTGGATCGGCGTCATCGCCGTATAGCCCAGCTGCTGCAGGTTCTGCAGCGTCCGCGGTGGCAACGGCAGGCTGCTGAAAAGGGAGCCGTCGCCCGATTTCGGGTCGGCCAGGGGCGATGTGGCGTTCATAGGCGATTATCCGTAGTTCGCTGTTGCCCCCGGAACTCGCCCCCGCACATGTCCTTGAGCCTGCCCAACCCCCGCCACGCCAGCCGCCTGCCGCCGCACATCGGCCTCGACCAGCTCGCGCGCATCCGCCATGCGGTGCACCACCTGCCGCAGGTCGTCAAGCCGGCCGACTTCGTGACCGAGGAAGGTGCCGACGTCGAGGCCGAACTCGACCGGCGCGGCCTGATCCAGTTGCAGAAGGCGGTACCGGGCCAGCGCCCGAGCCGCTGGATCGCGCCCAGCCTGATCGACAGCGCGCTCGCCCACCTGGCTGCGGTGGGCAGCGGGCCGAAGGCGCGCCCGCTGATGCTGGAGCGTGCGGCGGCACTCGAGCAGATGGCGCTGTCGCGTCGCGCCGGCGTGTGGACGCGCCTGGTCAGTCACACGCTGCCGTTGTCGGAGGCGGGCTGGACGCTGCCGGTACTCTTCCGCGTCCCGGTGGACGAGGCCGCGATATGGGCCTTCCACCGCAACGGTGACGCCGCCGCGCTGGCCGCCGCACTCGGCACACCCGCGCCCTACCCCCATGCCACCGAACTGCGCTCGCATGTCGAAGGCCTGCTCGCGCGCAGCCGCGACTTCAAGCCACACCACATCGGCTCTTTGCTGCCGCGCCTGCAAACAGAGTGCAGCACGCCGCAGCCGCTGGCCGATCTGAAAGCCGCCTGCAGCCGGGCCCAGGACCGCTGGGAACACCGTGTCGCTGAACTCGACGCGCTCGAGGTCCTGAACAGCGAACTGGCTTTTCAGGGCTATCCGGATACCTTCGAGAAGGCGCGCCAGCTGCAGCGCACGGTCAAGCTCTACGTCGGCCCACCCAACAGCGGCAAGACCCACGCCGCCTTCGAGCGCCTGGCACAGGCCTTCGACGGTGCCTACCTCGCGCCGCTGCGCCTGCTGGCGCTGGAGGGCCGCGATCGCCTCGTCGCACGCGGCGTGCCGTGTTCGCTGCTCACCGGTGAAGAAAACGTGCCCGCCGACGGCGCGCGTGTGGTGTCCAGCACGATCGAGATGGTCGGCACCGGCAAGGCGATCGACGTCGCCGTGATCGACGAAGCGCAGATGATCTTCGACCACTCGCGTGGCTGGGCCTGGACCCAGGCGATCGTGGCAGTGCCGGCGAACGAGGTCATCATCATCTGCTCGGACTACGCGGTGGCCGCGATCGAGAAGCTGCTCGGCCTGTGCGGCGAGCGCTGCACCGTGCGCCGCTTCGAGCGGAAGCAGCATGTCGAGCTGCTGCCGCAGCCGGTGCCGGTGTCGGCGCTCAAGCTCGGCGACGCGGTGGTCGCTTTCAGCCGGCGCGACGTGCTGATGCTGCGCGACCAGATCGCCGCTGCCGGGCACCCGGTGTCGGTGATCTACGGCGCCTTGCCGCCCGAGGTGCGGCGGCGCGAGGCCGAGCGTTTTGCCGAAGGTGCGTCGCACATCCTGGTCGCCACCGACGCCATCGGCATGGGGCTGAACCTGCCGATCCGGCGTGTGCTCTTCAGCACCATGAACAAGTTCGACGGCGTCGGTGACCGGCCGCTCGGTGAATCCGAAGTGCACCAGATCGCCGGCCGCGCCGGTCGCTTCGGCATCCACGAAGAGGGTTTCGTCGGCGTGCTGAAGGAGGCGGAAGCCTCGGCGCTGCGCGCGCTGAAGGAGCTGCTGCCGAAGACACCGCGTGCACCGCGTGACTTCAAGGCCCCGGTGGCACCGAACAACTGGCACGTGCAGACCATCGCCGCAAGGCTGCAGTTGACGATGCTGGGTCAGGTGCTGGGCGTGTTCGTCGAACAGCTCAAGCTCGACGACGCCCACTTCGCGGTCGCCGAACTCGACCAGATGCTCGCGTTGGCCGAACAGCTGGACGAGAGCGCGCCGCGCCTGACCTTGAACGAACGTTTTGTCTACGCTCAGGCACCGGTCGATACCCGCACCGACACCCAGGTGCAGGCCTTCCTCGGATGGGCCGCCAGCCACGCCCGCACCGGCCGCGCCGGCCGGCCCTGGTTCCTGGACGAGGTCGACGGCCACAGCCGGCTCGAACGCATGGAACAGGCACTGCGTGCCTGCACGCTGTGGCTCTGGCTCGACCTGCGTTTCCCCGGCATCTACGGCCACCTGGACGAAGTGCTGTTCCTGCGCAGCAGCCTCAACGACGGCATCGAGCGGCAGCTGAAAGGCAAACGCCCGCTGGCGCAGGTTCGACAAGGCCGCCAGGGCGCGCGCGGGGCGCCGCGGTGAAGGCGCCCCAGCGGCTGCAGTCGCTGATCGACGAGGGGCTCATCGACGCCGTGCAGCGCCAGTTGATGAGCGGCAAGGAGGCGAACGTCTACGTCGTGCGCTGCGGCGACGAGACCCGCTGCGCCAAGGTCTACAAGGAGGCGACGCAGCGCAGCTTCCGCCAAGCGGTGGACTACACCGAGAACCGCAAGGTCAAGAACTCGCGCCAGGCGCGTGCGATGGCCAAGGGCACCCGCTTCGGCCGCGAGTCCCAGGAAGCGGCTTGGCAGAACGCCGAAGTCGACGCGCTCTACCGTCTGGCGCATGCCGGCGTGCGTGTGCCGCAGCCGTACAACTTCCATGAGGGCGTGCTGTTGATGGAGTTGGTGGTCGATGTGAACGGTGACGCCGCGCCGCGTCTGAACGACGTAGAGTTCACACCCGAGGAGGCCCTCCGGCACCACGCCACGCTGATGGTGCAGGTGGTGCGCATGCTGTGCGCCGGGGTCATCCACGGCGACCTGTCGGAGTTCAACATCCTGCTCGGCGCACAGGAGGGCGAGGCCGGCCCGGTCATCATCGACCTGCCGCAGGCCGTGGACGCCGCGGGCAACAACCACGCCAAACGCATGCTGCTGCGTGACGTCGACAATCTGCGTGACTTCTTCGGCCGCTTTGCCCCCGAACTGCTGCGCACCGAGTACGGCCACGAGCTCTGGTCCCTGTACGAACGTGGCCTGCTGCAGCCCGACACGGTGCTCAGCGGCGTCTTCGTGCACACGGCCGCACCGGTGGAACTCGGCAGCGTGCTGCGGGAGATCGACGACGCGCGCGCCGAGGAAGCGGCGCGGCGCCTGCGCCTGCACACGGCGCGCTGACACCCCTGGCCCCGCCACCTTAGGGTGCTCCCCCGAGGCGGGCCCGGCGCCAGTCACGATATAGTTCGCGCCTCCTGCGAGAGCCTCGGCCGCGGCCGGCCCACAAGGCCGTCCGGCACCTCGAAAGCAGCGACCGCGTCTCGTGACCGAGGCGGCGACCGGAGATTTCAGTGGATTACGGCGAACAACAGCGCAACCCCAGCAAGCACCTCGTGGGCTTTGTCCTGGTGCTGGGCTTGCACCTGATACTGGGCTGGGCCTTGCTCAACGGTCTGGCGCAGCGTCTGGTCGAGGTGATCAAGGCTCCGATCGAGACCAAGATCATCGAAGAGGTGAAGCCGCCGCCGCCCCCGCCGCCCGAAAACCTGCCGCCGCCGCCGAAGTTCGCGCCGCCCCCGCCGAGTTTCATCCCGCCGCCCGAAGTGGTGGTGAACCCGCCGCCGACACCGGCCCCGGCGATCACGACGACCACCGTCGTGCCGCCGCCAGCGCCGGTCACGATCGCGCCGCCGCCGCCGGTGGTGGTGGCGCCAGCCCCGCCCGCCCCGCCGGCGCCGCCGAGGGTGGCTGCGCGACCGGCGATCGGCAACGTCTCCGCCTGTGCACCGAAGAACGAGGACTACCCGCCCGCGGCGGTCCGTGCCGAGGCGACCGGCACGACCAAGATCCGCTTCACAGTCGATGCCGCGGGCAAACTCTCGAATGCCGAGGTCGTCAAGCCCGCCGGCGGCTCGCGCGAACACCGCCTGCTCGACCGCGTGGCGCTGCAGAAGCTCAGCGAGTGCACCTTCCGTCCCGGCATGGACGAGAACGGCAAGGCAACGGGCGGCACCTTCGAGGTCGACTACGTCTGGAAGCTCGGCTAAAGCCCGACGCTTTCAATTCACTTCCTTTTCACCCTGACCCTGGCGCACCGCAACCGCGAACGCGCCGAACTCATCTTCCCTGGAGGCTTCATGTCCCTTACCCAAGTTGTGCGCGCGTCCCTCGCCGCGGCGCTGATCGCGGTGGTCTCGCTGGCCGCGACGATGCCGATCCCGGCCCAGGCACAGGCCGCTTCGGCGCCTGAAGCGCCGCCGGCGGTGACAGCGCCGACCGTGATCCAGCCCGTGATCACCGAAGAAGCGGTCGACAATCCTTACGGCCTGAAGGCGCTGTGGAACCAGGGTGACTTCGTCGCCAAGGGCACGCTCATCATCATGACGATCATGTCGATGGGCAGCTGGTACGTGATCTTCACCAAGCTCTTCGAGCAGTCGAAGATGCTCAAGAGCGCGCGCACCTCGGCCGAGACCTTCTGGAAGGCCAACTCCGTGCAGGCTGGCGTGGGCGCGCTCGAAGAGGGTTCGGCGTTCCGCTACATCGCCGAACAGGGCATCAAGGCCAACGACCACCACGAAGGCACGATGGTCGAGACGATCGACAAGCACACCTGGGTCACGATGAGCGTGGACCGCGCCGTCGGCAACATCCAGAACCGACTGCAGGACGGCATGGCGGTGCTCGCCACGGTCGGCTCGACAGCCCCGTTCGTGGGCCTCTTCGGCACCGTCTGGGGCATCTACAACGCGCTCGTCAAGATCGGCATCAGCGGCCAGGCCTCGATCGACAAGGTCGCCGGCCCGGTCGGCGAGTCGCTGATCATGACCGCCATCGGCCTGGCCGTGGCGGTGCCCGCGGTGATGGGCTACAACTGGCTCATCCGGCGCAACAAGGCCGTGATGGACCAGACCCGCGCCTTCGCGGGCGACCTGCACAACGTCCTGTTGGCCGGCAAGCGCTGAAGGCTCGGGAGCCGCCGCCATGGGCATGAACGTAGGCAACGCGTCGGAAGACGGCGAGGAGCAGCTCAACAACACCATCAACACGACACCGCTGGTGGACGTGATGCTGGTGTTGCTGATCATCTTCCTGATCACGATCCCGGTCGTGACCCAGAGCATCAAGCTCGACCTGCCGAAAGAGCGCAACCTGCCGACGCAGACCAAACCCGAGAACATCGTGATCGCGGTCAACCGCGACGGCGAGGTCTACTGGGGCCTCGAGCGCATCGCCGACAACGAAGCGCTGGTGCGGCGTCTCAAGCTCGAGTCGGTGAAGGAGCCGCAGCCCGAGGTGCACATCCGCGGTGATTCCGAAGTGCGTTACGAGTCGGTCGGTCGGGTCGTCGTCGCCTGCCAGCGCGCCGGCATCTTCAAGGTCGGCTTCATCACCGAACCGCCGGCCGGTGTGGCCGTGCGCCAGTAGGGGAACACGATGGGAATGAATGTCGGCTCCTCCGGGGGCGATGAAGACGGCGAGGTGATGGTCGACATCAACACCACGCCGCTGATCGACGTGATGCTGGTGCTGCTGATCATGTTCATCATCACGATCCCGATCCAGACCCACGCGGTCAAGATGAACATGCCGGTGCCGAGCCAGAACCAGCCGCCGCCGACGCCGCCGGAGATCATCCGCATCGACGTCGACTTCGACGGCACGATCGGCTGGAACGGCGAGATCATCTCCGACCGCAACACGCTCGAAGCGCGCCTGCAGCAGGTCGCGTCGCAGGCCGACCAGCCGGAAGTGCACCTACGCCCGAACAAGCTCGTCACCTACAAGTACGTGGCGATGATCATGGCTTCCGCTCAGCGCCTGGGCGTGACGAAAATCGGCATTGTCGGCAACGAACAATTCCTGAACTGACGATGAAGACTTTGCCCTCTTTTCTCGTGGCGCTCGCGCTCACCGCGGCGGCCCTGTCCAGCCCGGCGCTCGCGCAAAACCTGCGCCCCGAAGTCGGCAAGCCGCTGCAACAGGCCGGCGAGCTGCTGCGTGCGGGCAAGGCACGTGAAGCGCTGGCCAAGGTGCGCGAGGCTGACGCCGCATCCGGCAAGACGCCGGCCGAGCAGCTGACGATCGACCGCATGAAGGGCGCCGCGGCGCAGCGCGCGGGCGACAACGCGACCGCGATCGCGGCTTTCGAGTCGCTGATGGCCAGCGGCAAGCTACCCGCCGGCGAGCAGGTCCAGATCGCCGAGAGCCTGGCTTTCGCGTACTCGCAGCAGAAGGACACCGCAAAGGCCAACCAGTGGATCCAGCGCGCCCAGTCGCTCGGCAGCACGAGTCCGCAGCTCAAGCAGCTGCAGGCCTACATGCAATCGCAGAGCGGTGACTACGCCGCCATCGCCCGCGACAGCGCGGCGGCAGTGTCGGCGGCTGAAGGCGCCGGGCGCAAGCCCGACGAAGGCGACCTGCTGCGCCTGGCCGACGCGCAGCAGCGTACCGGCAACATGAGCGGCTACGGCAACACGCTCGAAAAGCTGCTCGCCCACTACCCGAAGAAGGACTACTGGAACGCCTACCTCGGCCGCCTGCCGCGCAAGGCGGGTTTTGCCGACCGGTTCGCGCTCGACGTCATGCGCCTGCGGCTGGCCAGCGGCACGCTGACCAAGACCGAGGACTTCATGGAAATGGCGCAGCTCGCCTTGCAGGCGGGCCTGCCCGCCGAGGGCCGGCGCATCGCCGAGCAAGGCTTCAAGAGCGGTGCGCTCGGCACCGGCCCCGAGGCCGCCCGCCACCAACGCCTGAAGGACCTGGCGGTCAAGCAGGAGGCCGAGTCCAAAGGCGCGCTGCTCGCGCAGTCGGCCACCGCAGCGACGCGGAAGGATGGCAACGACCTGGTCAAGGTCGGCTACGCGCTGGTCTCCCAGGGCGATACCGACGCCGGCATCCAGCTGATCGAAGCCGGCATTGCCAAGGGCGGCCTCAAGTACCCCGAGGACGCCAAGTTGCGCCTGGGCATGGCGATGCTGCAATCGGGCAAGAACCGCGCGAAGGCGTTGCAGACCTTGCGCGGCGTCGGTGGCACCGACGGCGCAGCCGAGATCGCGCGGCTCTGGACCGTCGTCAACGTCTGATCGTTGCCCCGGGCGGCGGCAGATGACCCTGCCCGACTTCGTCGAAGCGCTGGGTCAGGGCGTCTACGCCATCGACACCGGCTTCCACCGCCCGCGTTTCGACGCCGCCTATCTGCTGACCCATGGCGGGCGTGCCGCCTTCATCGACACCGGCACCAACTTCGCAGTGCCGCGGCTGCTGCAGGCACTTGAAGCCCTCGGGCTTGCGCGCGACGCGGTCGACTGGGTCATCCCGACCCATGTGCACCTCGACCACGCCGGCGGCGCGGGGCTGCTGATGCAGGCCTTGCCGGGCGCACGGATGCTGGTGCATCCGCGTGGCGCACGCCACATGATCGACCCCAGCGTCCTGTTTGCCGGCGCCAGTGCGGTGTATGGCACCGAGGAGATGGCGCGTTCCTACGGCGCGCTGGTGCCGGTCGACAAGCGCCGCGTCGACACCAGCCACGACGGCGCCACCGTGCGGGTCGGCGGCCGCGCGCTGCTCGTCATAGACACCCCGGGCCACGCGCGCCATCACCACTGCATCTGGGACGAGGCCACCCGCGGCTGGTTCACCGGCGACACCTTCGGCCTGAGTTACCGCGAGTTCGACACCGTACGCGGGCCGTGGATACTGCCGACCTCCACGCCGGTGCAGTTCGATCCGCCCGCGCTGGAAGCGTCGATCCGGCGCATGCTGTCCTTCGACCCGGCGTGCCTGTACCTCACGCACTACAGCCGCGTCGGTGACGTGCAGCGGCTCGGCGCGCTGCTCTTGTCGCTGCTGGCACAGCTCACGGCGATGGCGATCGAGGAGCGTGCGACGCCCTCGCGCCACGACGCCCTGCGCCAGCGCCAACTCGCCCTCTTCAGCCGCAGCCTGGCCGAACACGGCTGCACCCTCGCACCCGACACCGTGGCCGAGCTGTTGTCGATGGACACCGAACTCAACGCGCAGGGACTTGCGATCTGGCTCGACCGCACGGCGGGCGCGAAATCAAGCGGAGCGGCGTGATGCATTCAGACGTTCATTTCGGGTTGTCGGGCCGCGTCGCGGTCATCACCGGCGGCGCGCAGGGCATCGGCGAAGCCTGTGCGCGCCGGCTCGTGCAAGACGGCGCCGCGGTCGCGCTGTGGGACCTGGCCGACGCACCCGGCGAAGCGCTTGCGAACGAACTGCGAGCCGCCGGTGCCATGGCGATCTACCAGCGTTGTGACGTGTCGAAGAAGGCCGAAGTCGAAACCGCGCTCGCCGCCACGCTCGCCGCTTTCGGCCATGTGGACGCGCTCGTCAACAACGCCGGCATCTTCAAGGCGGCGGACTTCCTCGACATCACCGAGGCCGATTGGGACGCCGTCATCGCCGTCAATCTGAAAGGCTCGTTCCTGGTCGGCCAGGCGGTCGCACGCGCGATGTGCGCCAACCGCGACGGCAAGGGCTTCGGCACCATCGTCAACATGAGCTCGGTCAACGGCACGCTGGCGATCCCGTCGATCGCGAGCTACAACGCGAGCAAGGGTGCGATCAACCAGCTCACGCGCGTGATGGCGCTCGGGCTCGTCGGCCGCGGCATCCGCGTCAACGCGGTGGCGCCGGGCACCATCGCCACCGAGCTGGCGCGCAGCGCGGTGCTGACGAGCGACGACGCCCGCAGCCGCATCATGAGCCGCACGCCGATGAAACGCCTGGGTGAGCCCGGTGAGATCGCCGACGTGGTGGCGTTCCTGATCAGCGACGCCTCGAGCTACATGACGGGTGAGATCGTCGTTGTCGATGGCGGACGCATGGCGCTCAACTACACGATGCCGCCTTGAGCCTGGAAGCCTTTGCGGTATCGACCGGCATCGTCGCGCTGAGCGAGATCGGCGACAAGACACAACTGCTCGCGCTGTTGCTCGCGGCGCGTTTCCGCAGACCGCTGCCGATCATTGCGGGCATCTTCGTCGCCACGGTCGCCAACCATGCGGTGGCCAGCGCGTTGGGAACCTGGCTCACCCATGTCGTGGACCCGAACTGGCTGCGCTGGGGGCTGGGCGCATCGTTCCTCGCCGTGGCGGCGTGGATGTTGGTGCCCGATCAGGTCGACGACGGCGCGGTGCAGACGCGTGGCCGCTGGGGCGTGTTCGGCGTCACTGTGGTCGCCTTCTTCATGGCCGAGATGGGCGACAAGACCCAGATCGCCACCGTGATGCTGGCGGCCAAATACAACGCGCTCGTCGTCGTCACCGCCGGCACCACGCTGGGCATGATGCTGGCCAACGTGCCCGCCGTGATGCTGGGCGACAAGGCGGTGAAGTTCGTGCCGATCGCATGGGTGCACCGCATCGCCGCGCTCGTGTTTGCACTGCTGGGTGTGCTGATGCTGGCCGGCGTCGGCTTGTAGGGCCCACGCTGCGGCGCTACGCTGCCCGCTTGCTACGCAGCGTCCAAGATCGCGCGGCGCCGAGCGCTGGCGCCCAGCGTTTGGCGACGACGTCACGCCGGGTTGGCAGGCTGCACGCGAGGGTTTAGAGGCACTGCACGCTCCTCCCGGATCGGCAGGTGGATCAGCGCCGCGCCGATCGCCAGCACGATGTCGGCGTACCACATCCAGT
>DATDER010000136.1:0-7895 GCA_036523095.1 Rubrivivax sp. | reverse complement strand
GAGCGATAGCCCGCTGCGGCCACCAGGCCTTCAATCGGATCGCACAGCCCGACCAGCCTGGGCGCAAAGCTCCTCAGCACAGCACCATAGCGCCGAGCGTAGATACGGTGGATGAAGTCCTCCACCTCGGCGCGACCGGGGTCGGTGGTGTCGTACACGTTCAGGCGAAGGGTCGGCGTAGCCTCGGGTGGGGGTGCGGTTTCGCAGGAAGCGAGGCCATTCAGCAAGTGGGCTCCCACTGGCGGACAGTGCACATGCGCGACGCACCGCACCTACCCACGGCCTCGGCAACCGACGGGATCTGGCTGCGGTCTAGCCCCAAGTCCCGCAGTGCACGGTCGTCGAGCCTGTGCAACTCGACCCGTGTTGCCTTTTCGATCCGTCGCCGTGCCCAACTCGCGCGCGCGCGTTGCCAGTAGGCCTGCAGGTCTCGCGCGAGCCGCTTCACCGACCCGACCCACCGGTTCTGGCGAGCGGTCGGCCGCGTCGGCGCCGGCAGTACCGGGCGCACGCGCAGCGGCCGGCCTGACTCGAGCCCGTGCAGCGAATAGGCCCGTTCCGAAGCGCGCGCGCGGAGCCGCGCCGGTTGTCCCGTGTTCAAGGTTTCACCGCCTGAAGCGGTCCTTGCACATCCACGAAGTTGCGCGTGCTAAGGGCCTGGATGCCAGCGTTGTGTTCGCCGTTGAACGGCGTGACGTCGCCGACGCAGCCGGCCCTGACAGCATCGGCCGGTGAGTTGAACCACAGCCCGAGGTGGTACTGGTGCACCGGTCCCGTGGCAGGGTTCTGCTGTGCGTCGGGGAACGAGTTGTGGTGAACCACCGGCGCCGGTCCGCTACCGGGCGCGACCGTGAAGGTCTCGCTGCTGAAGCGCCCGATGAAGCGTTGATGGCCTTGGCCGTAGCGGTTGGTCTCGATGTCGCCCTGGTACCAACTGAGGCCGAACGGTGCGTTCGGCAACTGAACGACGAACAGATCGAAGGCCGTCTGCGGCGGCAGGTCATGTACCGACACGTCCATCACCTCGACGCCGCCGACGGAGTGGATCGTCACGTCTGCGCCCGCGTTGGACAAGCAGGCTGCGACTTCGGCCTTGGCGGAGCGCACCATCTTGAAAGCGGTGCGCTTGCCGACGATGCCCACCTGAACGTTGCCGTTGTCGGGCGCGAAATCGGCGACAGTCGTGTTGGCCAGCGACACTTGCGAACGCGGCCAGAGGTTGAATCTGTAGTCCTTCAGGCTCGCGCCCTGCGACGGCAAGAGCGCCAACGGCACCGTCGCCGAGATTTCGTTGCCGGCAACGTGCACCGTCACGTTGGGCAGGGGCACGACGCCAGGGTTGAGTGCGTCGAAGAACACGGCCTGCCCGTTGGCCAGCAGCCCGATGGCTGCGTCCCAGCGTACGCCGCTACCGATCTTGGGCTCGCCGCCGAGCGGTCCCTGGAAGACCAGGTCGCGCCCGACGTCGCCGCGACCGCGATCGATGCCGAAGACGTAGAACTTGCCTGAGGCCTTGTCGATCGGGCCGGCCAGGATGCCGGAGAGAGTGACAGTGCCTGCCTTCGGGTCGATCACAACGTCGGCGAAGCGCACGTCCAGATCGGCGTCCTTGGCGCCAGTGTAGGTGGGCAAGAAGTCGCCCTGGGCGTCGATGAATGGTGCCGCGTGGGCCGGTGACGCGCAGAGAGTTGCAAGGACCGCGAGCGAAATGAGCTTCACGCGGTTTTGAGGTGCAAGAGAGAGATTCATCGAATGTTCCGGTTCAAGGTTGCGGCAGAACGTGCCGCGCGTGGGGGAATTGCGGATTGCCGTTTCACTGCAGGTCAATGCGGCCGAAGACACCATGGCGCCCGCCCTGCGGGCCGGCGGTGAAGAACAGCGCATGGGTCGGCTGACCCAACGCGCCGTTGCCGAAACCAATGCCGTGCAGCCCGTCGATGGCCAGCACCGCACCGTCGGGCTTGGTCAAGGAGCCGAGCGGCCGGCCGCTCGCCGCGTCGAAGGCCGCAATGGTTCCGTCGCCGACATTGGCAACGAGCAATGCGCCGCTGAAGGCGCCGAAGTCGGTCGGCGCAAGGGCCATGCTCCATGGGGCGTTCAAAGCCCCGCCGACAGGGATCAACCGCCGTACCAGCCGGCCCGCGCCGTCGAAGACGTTGACCAGACCAAGGCCTGCACCGGTCCGCGGCGCGCGCGCTGACGCGTCGGGACTCGCGTAGGTGATGTAAATCAGGTCGCCCTGCACGGCAACACCGAACGGCGCGTAGCCGGCGGGCAATTCCGGGTCGACGAAGCGGGCGTCAGCCGGTAGCTTGGTGAAGTCGGCGGCGAAGGTATCGACGACCCTGTTATGAAAGTCGACTGCCAGCAGCACGCTGTCGACACCTTGCGGTGTCATCGCCAGGCCGGTGTACACCGCGCCGGTGTCCGTGCCATCGAAGGCGACGACCGTGCGGTCGAGACCCAACGACGGCGCCCAGCCCGACAAGGTGCCGCCGTCGCTCGAGACGATGAAGCGCGCGACGCCCGTTCGGCCATCGAGCGTGACTTCGAAGCCGTTGGCGGGGTTGAATGCCACACCGGTCGGCCGGGCGCTGCCGGCGCTGTTCAATGGCGCGGCGATGACGAGTGCCGGCAGCGAAAGGTCGCTGGCCTTGAACATGGCCGAGCTCGCTGCGCCATGGTTCGTGACCCACAGCGCCGAGCCTCCACCAACGGCCAAGCCCCACGGGTCCGACAGTTGCGCCTCGAGCTGCGCGGCACCTGCCTGGTCGGAAACCAGCAATGCGGTATAGCGGGTGTCCGACCCATACATGCCGGACGGAGAGCCTCCGCCGCCGCAGGCCGCGAGGACCGAGACGGTGGCAGCGAGCACGAGCGCCCGCAACGAAGTCGCGTTGAGGCGGTGTTGCTTTTGCATGGCTTGCCGATCAACCGGTGAACAGCACGTAGTCGGCGCTGTAGGGCACGGACACTTGGCCGCCGGGAACACCCGGGGTGCAGGCCGTCGCCGGGGCCGCACCGCCCACGGTATTGATTCGCAGCACCTGAGTGACGCCGCTGAAGTTGCCTGGTCCGCCCACCGATTTGGTGCCCAGCAGCAGCCAGGGGATGGCACCGCGCTGCGGCGCATCGGCGCGCGCCTTCACGCTGCCGACGATGCGACTGCCATCGGTGGCCTCCCAATGCGGGCCCGCGAAATGGCGACCGACACGCCTGCCGTCGCCGTCGAAGAGCTCCGCTTCCGGCGCCACCAGCGTCCATTGCGCCGGCGAGTACGGATCCGGTGCCGTACGGCATTCGTAGATCTGAACGCCGCGCGCCACCAGCCGTTGCGATGACGATGCCGCCGCAGGCGTCAGTTCGCGGGGCAGGCTCTGCTCGGAGGCCGCAGTGCCGGCGCAAGCAGCCAACGTCACCAACGACAAGCTTGCACAAAGATCGAGGAATTTCATGGTCCGGCCCCTCACTCGAGCGCGGTGGCGAGGTTGTCGAGGCCGATTCGATAGATGCCTGCGATCATCTTTTTGACCTCTTGTTCGGAGGCGCCCGCCTTGACCTTGAACTCCGAACTCCAGACCACGGTCGAGCCGTTACGCGCGGGCTTGACGGACAGCGTGGAGCGATAGTCAACAACGGGCGCCGGCGAGGTGAGGATCCGGTACTGCAGGCTGCGCGTCGCCCCGTCGTGCGAGATCAGTTCCTCGGTGAACTGCGCGCCGTCTCGGGTGGCGATCAGTCGCACCGTGCCTGCCGAGTGCCCATCGCCCTTGACCAACTGGGTGCTGGCGAACGCCGGATGCCACGACGGCCAGGTCAGGAAATCTTCGATTGCGGCCCAGGCCCGCGCCGGCGCGACGCCGAGTTGGACCTGTTCCGTGACCGTGACGGTGTAGCTGGCGCTCTGGGCGTCAGCCGACGACGAGAAGACGAGAGCCAAGCCGAGGCCCAGCGTGCCGAGCAAAGTCAAGCGGCGCGTTCGGGCCGCCGGCCCGTGGAAAGGTGTTTGCATGGTCATGTAGGTCGTGGTCGAAAAGGACATGCGGCGGCGCTCGCCGGTCGCGGCGAGGTTCGCCAGAGTGGGAAGTGAGGGAGCCAGCGCGGGCGTAAGCCCGCGCGGGGTCAGCCGCGGTAGAAGTACGGGTCGAGCACGCGCACCGGGGTGATGTTGCCAACCGGCTGGTTGTTCTTGCTGGCCACTTCGCGAATCGCTTCGGGGCTCGGGCCGTCGTAGACGCAGAAGGTCTTGCCCAAGTCCTGGCTGACGTAGGAGTGGACCCAGGTCACGCCGCCGTCGGCATTGTTCTTGACCACGGTCATGCAGGCTTGGGCGCCCTGCTCGGTCAGTGGGATTCGCAAGCCGCCGGGGAAGCTGCGTTCAACGATATAGCGAGGCATGGAAGGCTCCAGAGAGTGTCGACGGCTCAATCAGCCGCCAACGCAGGTTAGGTGCCGTGCCCCGCGCCGCCCACGGCAGGTTTGCCTACACGCAGCGCGCGATTTGCCTATTCTTCCGCGCCAATGCCTGCCCGCAGCGCGGCTGCCACGGCCTCGCTGCGTGAGCTAACGCCCAGCTTCGAGTAGATGGCCGCGACGTGGTGATCAACCGTGCGTACCGAGCGCACCAGGCGAACCGCGATGGCCGCGTTCTTCATGCCGGCACACAAGAGCGACAGCACCTCGACCTCGCGTGCGGTGAGCTGATAGGGATCGCCCGAGGAGTCGGATCTCGCCACGCGCGGCAGCCGCCGCCGCACGGCCTTGCCCAGTTGCCCGCGCAATGCGTCGGCGGTCAGCCGCGCGCCCAGGCCGTCGAACAGCCGCCAAGCCTGCAACCGCGCGTCGCCATCGCCTTCGGCCAGCGCGCGGGCCTGTTCATAGGGGCAACCGATGGCGGCCCAGGCTGCGGCGGCCGCGGCCCAGTCGCCTTCGATCTGCAAGACATAGGCCGGAGCGCATCGCGCCGGCACGCCCTCGACGGCGCCTGCGCGATGCAGCCAATAGGCCAGCTCGCCCAGGTACCACGGTGTGCCGCGCTCGCCCGCAAGCGCCAACCCATGACGCGCCTCGTCGACCACGGCTGCGGTGTCGCCGCGCAGCCAGGCCGCCTCAGCGCGCGCCGCGCGCACCGCGATGCTCGGCGGTGCCAGCGCCAGCGCCGCGTCGAGTGTGGCCGCGGCTTGCGGGTCGCCGCGGCGCGCCTGCACGCGACCGAGCGCGAGCAAGGCGAAGAAGCGGTGCGGGACCCATGTCTCCGACAGGGCCAGCTCCTGCGCGCGCGCAGCGCCGTCGTTCCAACGACCTTGGTGAACGTCGCAGAGGGCCTGCAAGGCCAAGTAGTAGCCGCGATTGCGCTCGATCGCCTCGTGCTCGCAAAGCTCCAGCGCGCGAGCCAGCACCGATCGGGCCTCCTGCCACCGGAACAAGTCGCAGGTCGCAAAGGCCAGGTTGTTCAAGGCGTTGGCGACGACAAAGTGGCGCCCCTCGGCCAAACCCATGTCCACGGCGCGCAGGAGGTGCGATCGTCCGGCGTCGTAGTCGATGTGGATCATGGCCGCCCCGAGCGAATTGACCGCCAGCACCGCGGTCTCGCGCTCGCCCAGGCGTTCGGCCAGCTCGAACGCCTGCGTGCTGTAGCGGATCGATGCCTCGCGGTCACGCGAGATCTCGCACAGCCACGCCTGCACGCGCCATGCCGTGGCCAGCGCGGCGCTGGGCGCTAGGGGTTCGAGCAGCGTGAGCGCCTGCCGGTTCGCCGCTTCGGCCTCGTCGTAGCGCAGTGTCTGCGTGAGGCTCAACGCGAGCTGACTCAGGTTGCGCGCGCGCTCGGCGACGTGGCCGTCGCGTTGGAGCAGCGTGTCCAGGCGCAAGCGCGCCCCGATCAGCTCCTCGAGTTGGTCGCGGCCCCGGCAGCCGCCGGCATAGCCGTCAAGCCAGCGCACCATGCGCTCGACGTCGTCGACGCCCGCGATTTCGGCGTGGCGCAGCGCAACGGCGTAGTGCGCCGCGGCTTCCTTCCAAGCAGCGCGTTGGCGTGCTTCCTCGGCGGCTTGCGGTGCGTAGTGCATCACGGCCTCGTGGTCGTCGGCCCGCACCGCGTGATGGACCAGGCGCGCCAGCGACACCTGCGCGCGCGAATCGCTGCGCAAGGCCTCGAGCACCGCCGCGTGCAGGCTGCGCGCCAACGGCTCGGCCAGCGACGACTCGATCGCCGTGCGCGCAAGCTCGTGGCGAAAGCCGAGCGCGGACCCGGCGCTGCTGACGACCAGGCCCGAACCGAGGCAAGCCTCGATCGGCGCGACGTCGCCGCCGAGCAAGCGCTCGACCAACCAACGCTCGATGCGCCCCGGCACCACGCAGGCCAACCTGACGACCGCCTGGGCATTGGCATCGAGCTCCGCATAGCGTGCCAGCACCAGATCCTGCACGGCCCGCGGCACGGGCTCGCCGCCGTGGCGCAGCACCTCGGTCACGAAGAAGGGATTGCCCTGCGTGATGGCGTGCAGGCCTTGCGCAGATTGCAAGGCGCGCCGTGCCAGCAGTTCGACTGCAGCGAGCGACAAGCGCGGCAGGTCGATGCGTGTCACGAGCGCCGGCGGCAATTGGCCGATGAGCCGCCTCAGCGGATGCTCGAGAGTGAGTTGATCGTCGCGGAACGAGACGACCAGCAGGCAGGGCACGCGATCGATTCGCCGGCCCAGGAATTTGAGCAAGTCCAAGGTGCCTTCGTCGGCCCAGTGCACGTCCTCGATGACGGCCACGATGGGGCGCCGGCTGTTCTGCAATTCGCCCAGCACGGCCTCGAACAGGACAGCGCGGTCGGTGTCCGCCGACATCAGGGCACGAAAGCTGACGTTCGACGAGCGAGCGATGTCGTGCAATGGCGCCAGCGGATGCGGGGTTTGCAGCGCATCGCAGGCGCCCCACCAAAGGATTGCTTCATCGCGCTGATCCGCCAGCGTCTGCAGCAAACTGGTCTTGCCGATACCGGCCTCGCCACCAAGCAGCACCATGCGGCCGCTGCCGCGCGCCGCATCGCGCAGGCACTCCTGCAGCACGCGGACTTCGTTCTCCCGCTCGACCAGTTCCACGCCGCTTCTCGACTCCAGGCACCAACCGTCGCCGGACGGCAGCGGAATGCGGCGACTTTAGTCTTAGAGCGTTGACGCTCGCCTGCCGTCTGGTTCCGACCTCATGGCATCAACGATGCCTTGGATGCTTCGCAGCAGATTTGAGCCACAGATTCGGGTGCCAGAGCCGGACGATCTCGAGCACCGATCCACGTTCGTCGGCGCCCTTGGTGCTTCGCCAGTTTCGCCCCGCCGAGCTCTCTGCACCGTAGTCGGCCGCCCAGTTCCTGCCGCACGACTCCCAGCACGCCGCCCACTACGAGCAGCAGGCCCAGGTATGCCAGCGCCGAAGGCCGCTCGCCCAGCACCAGCACCGACAAGCCAAAAGCTACCACTGGCTCGCACAGCGCCAGTGTCACGCCGGTGGCGGGCGTGATGTGCCGCAGCGCCAGGCTGAACAGCAGATACGGTAGGCCCGCGGTCACGACACCGGTGTAGGCCACTGCGGCGAGATCGGGCCAAGAGAAGTCAGGGGTGCCACGCGCCAGCCAGGCCGTCGGCAGTGCGATGGCGGCGGCTACGGTAAAGGCGCTGAACGTGATCGTCGACGCGGGAGCCACTCGGGCCATGCGCTGGTTGAACAGCGTGTACGCGGCGTACGACAGGCCGGAAAGCAGGCACAGCGCGATGCCGGTGAGGTCGGCGCCCGCGGCCGGGCCACCGCCGCCGAGCGTCATCAGCACGCCGCCGGCCACGGCCACGCCGGTGCCCGCCCACCAAGCGGCGGAAGGCCTGTGGCCCTGCAGCAGCGCCTGCAGCAGGCCG
>DATDER010000135.1:0-9957 GCA_036523095.1 Rubrivivax sp. | reverse complement strand
CCGGCGTTGTCACGCATGGCCGACTTCGGCGACGCCGCCGCGTTCGCGCTGCCGCGTCCGCTGCTGCACAGCCACGAACTCGACTTCTCGTTTGCCGGGCTGAAGACGGCGGTCATGACCCAACATCGGCGCCTGGGCGCGAATGTCTGCGAACAATCCCGCGCCGACCTCGCCGCCAGCACCCAGGCCGCGATCGTCGACGTGCTGGTGGCCAAGTCGATGCGCGCCTTGGAGCGCACCGGGCTGAAGCGTCTCGTCGTCGCCGGTGGGGTGGGCGCGAACAAATTGCTGCGCCAGCGGCTGAACGAGCGCTGCGCGGAGCGCGGCACCCGGGTGCACTACCCCGAGCTCGAACTGTGCACCGACAACGGCGCCATGATCGCGCTGGCGGCGGCGATGCGGCTGCAGCGCGGCCTGGCGCGCACGCTGGACAGCGGGGCCTTCGACGTGCGCCCGCGCTGGCCCTTGGTGGACATGGGTCAGACTGCCGCGCATCTCGCGTCGGCGGCGCCGTCAGAATAGGCGCCGATGCAAGTATTCCTCTGGACTGCAGGCGTCCTGTTCGCCCTCATGGCGATCCCGGCCGCCTTCTACTTCGTCCTGTACGTGCTGCGTGGGGACGACCTGCTGCAGAAGCGGGCGCTGAAGTTCTACCGCTGGGCGGCCCTGGTGTTCCTGCTCACCTTCAACATCGTGGTCTACGGCAACATCGTGATCGCGCTGCTGCAGCTTTTCGGCCTCATGCCGTACCCGGATCAGGACGTGCCCGAGGCGGTCGATGTCGGGGCGGCTTTCGCCGCCCCGCTTTTCATCTGACGCAGTCGTGGCAGCGCCGCGCGATCAGTTGACTTGCAACCGAGCGCTCTGCGTCGGCCGCTTCTTGGCCAGCGTCAAGGTCAACACGCCGCTGTCGAGCTTGGCGCCCGATTCCGACTGCTCGACCTCGGCCGGCAAACGGAAGCTGCGCGCATAACGAGACACGGTGCGCTCGCGGTGCACGAGACGATCGCCTTCGGCACGCGCCGCTTCCTTGCGCACTTCGGCCTCGACGCTGACGTGCTTGCCGTCGATCGCGATCTTGACGTCTTCCTTGGCCACGCCAGGCAGGTCGACCTGGACGCTCCAGTGCTGCGGCGTTTCGGTCACGTCGAGCGCAGGGCTGAAGGCGTCGGAGGCTTGCGACCCAGCGCTGAAGAAGCGGTCGATGGTGTCATCGAACAGGCGGCTGAGGTCGGCATTGCGGCGGCTGACGGGGACGAGAAACATGGTGAACTCCTAGAATGAAAGTTGGGCTGTCGATTCCGGACTCCTCCGGCGGTTGCAGCGACTTCAGCCGCTGCCGTCACCCCCAGTTGGTAGCGGCCCGCGGCCTTTCAAGACCCCTTCGAGCTCCACACGTCCCAGCGATGCAACCAGCCCCCGTGTCACGCCGTGCCCTTGTGATGGCGGGGTTCGCCGCCATGTGGGGGCGCGTTCGAGCGCAACCCCTGGAGCCGATCCGGCTCGCCATGATCGAAGGCCTGTCGGGCCCGTTCGCCAACGCGGGGGAGGCCGTCCATCGCAACCTGTTGTGGGCCGTGGAACGTGTGAACGCCCGCGGCGGCGTGCGCGTGGCCGGTGTGACGCGCCCGCTGGCGCTGTTGCGCTTCGACAGCAAGGGCAATGCCGACGACGCCCTGGGCCAGTTGCGCGCCGCCACCGAACAGCGCATCAGCTTCGTGCTGCAAGGCAACAGCTCGGCCGTGGCGGCGGCGCTGGTCGACGCGCTCGACAAACACAACAGCAGAGAGCCAGGGAGGCGTGCGCTGCTCCTCAACTACTCGGCCGTCGACCCGGCACTCACGAACGAGCGCTGCAGCTTCTGGCACTTCCGCTTCGACGCGCACGCCGACATGCGCCTGGCGGCGCTGACCGACGTGCTGCGTGACGACGCTGCGGTGCGCAAGGTGTACCTGATCGGGCAGGACTACAGCTTCGGCCAGCATGTGCTGAAGAAGGCACGGGAGCTGATTGCCGCCAAGAGGCCCGACGTCGACATCGTCGCCGAGGAACTGCACCCGCTCGGCCGGGTGAAGGACTTCCTGCCCTACGCCGCCAAGATCCACGCCACCGGCGCGCAGGCGGTGCTCACCGGCAACTGGGGCAACGACCTCACGCTGCTGGTGAAGGCGATGCGCGAGGTCGGCAGCGAAGCCCGCTTCTACACCTTCTACGGCAACGCGCTCGGCGCGCCGGCGGCGATCGGCGAGGCCGGCGTCGGATCGGTGCTCGCCGTGGCGGAGTGGCAGCCGAACGAAGCGGGACGTGCGTCGCAGGAGTTCTACGCCGCCTTCCGGCGCCGCTTCCCGGCGCCCAAGGACGACTACGTGCACGTGCGTATGCAGGTGCTGGTCGAGATGCTGGCGGCGGCGATCGAACGCGCCGGCTCCACCGAGGCGGTGCCGGTCGCTCGTGCCCTCGAAGGTGCGAGCTTCGACGCACGCACCCTTGGCGGCCTCCACGCCGCCACGATGCGCGCAGCAGATCACCAGTTGATGCAACCGCTCGTCGTCAGCGTGATGGACCGCGCCGGCCGCCCCGGGGTGGCGCACGATGTCGAAGGCTCGGGCTTCGGCTTTCGCACCCTGCGTCGCCTCGACATGGACCAGGCGGCACAGGCCCAGAGTTGCCGCATGACCCGGCCCGACTAGGAACAGAAGAATGCGCGAAGCGATAGCCGCCCTGCCGGGCTCGAAGATCCGTGAAGTGGCCAATGCCGGACTCGGCCGCAGCGACGTGCTGGCGTTCTGGTTTGGCGAGAGCGATGAAGTGACGCCCGAACCGGTGCGTGCCGCTGCCGCATCCTCGCTGGAGCGCGGTGAGACCTTCTATTCCCACAACCTGGGCCTGCCCGAGTTGCGTGCCGGGATCGCTGACTATTTGAGTGCGCTGCACGGCAGCGTCGACGCGGCGCGGATCGCGGTCACCTCATCGGGCGTCAGCGGCCTGATGCTCGCGATGCAGATGCTGGCCGGCGCGGGCGACGAGGTGGTCGCGGTGACGCCGGTGTGGCCGAACCTGACGGCGCAGCCGTTGATCCTGGGTGCCCGTGTCACCCGGCTGCCGCTCGAGGCGGTGCGGGGCACCTGGCGGCTGGACATCAACGCCGTCGTCGATGCGGTGACACCGCGCACCCGCGTGCTGCTCGTCAACGCACCCAACAACCCCACCGGCTGGACCCTCACACGCAGCGAGCAGCAGGCGGTGCTGGACCACTGCCGCCGTACGGGCACTTGGATCGTGGCCGACGAGGTCTACGAGCGGGTCTGGTTCGGCGACGGCGTCTCGGCGCCCAGCTTCCTCGACATCAGCACGCCGGACGACCGCGTCGTCGTCGTGCACAGCTTCTCCAAGAGCTTCCTGATGACCGGCTGGCGCCTGGGCTGGCTCGTCCTGCCGCGCGGCCACCAGGACACGATGGCCAAGCTGGTCGAGTTCAACAGCTCTTGCGCGCCCGTGTTCGTGCAGCGCGGCGGCCTCGCCGCGCTGGCGGGTGCAGCGCAGACCGTGCCGCCGCTGCGCGCGCACCTGCAGGCCTGCCGTGACCGGCTGGTGGGCGGGCTGCAGCAGCTGCCCGGTGTCGAGACAGCGCTGCCGCTGGGCGGGATGTATGCGTTCTTCCGCGTCGACGGGCAGCTCGACTCGATGGCCTTTGCCAAGCGGCTGGTGGCCGGGCACGGCCTGGGCCTGGCGCCCGGCGTTGCCTTCGGGCCCGAAGGCGAGGGCTGGCTGCGCTGGTGCTTTGCCTCGAAGGACCTGGGCCGGCTCGACGCCGGGCTCGAGCGCCTGGCCGGCGCCCTGGCGCCGCGCTGAGATACAATCACCGAGCTTCTGGCGACGCAAGTCCGCCCGGAGTTCCAGCACGGCGCGGGTCGGTTTCACCCGCGTTCGCAAGTCACAACACCCCAAGGCCGCGGCCGCAAGGTACCGGAAACCGCTCCTTCACTGCGCTAAGCAGTCATCGGCGGTTTCCAGAACACGGGAAATCCCATGACGATGAATAGCGCCCAGAAGGCTGAAGTGATCAAGTCCAACGCGCGTGGCGCAGCGGACACCGGCTCCCCCGAAGTGCAGGTCGCGCTCCTCACCGCGCGCATCAACGAACTCACGCCGCACTTCAAGACCCACGCCAAGGACCACCATGGCCGGCGCGGGCTTCTGAAGATGGTCAACCAGCGCAAGAGTCTGCTGTCCTACCTGAAATCCAAGGACGCCGACCGCTACACCGCCCTGATCCAGAAGCTGGGCCTGCGCAAGTAAGACGCCCTCCCACGAGCCCCTTGCTCTTGCCGAAGACGGCGACGCCCGGGGCTCGCTGGTTTCACCGGGGCACTTCTGCTGCACCGGTTTCAGCTGAATTGATGGAGACACATCCATGAGCATGTTCAACAAGGTCACCAAGTCGTTCCAATGGGGCTCGCATACGGTCCGCATGGAAACCGGCGAGATCGCACGCCAGTCCACAGGCGCCGTGCTGGTCGACATCGAAGGCACCGTGGTGCTGGCCACCGTGGTCGCACGCACCGAAGCGAAGCCGGGGCAGGACTTCTTCCCGCTCACGGTCGACTACATCGAGAAGACCTACGCCGCGGGCAAGATCCCGGGCAGCTTCTTCAAGCGCGAAGGCCGCCCGAGCGAACTCGAGACGCTGACCAGCCGCCTCATCGACCGCCCGCTGCGCCCGCTGTTCCCTGAAGGCTTCTTCAACGAAGTCCAGGTCGTCGTGCACGTGCTGAGCCTGAACCCCGAAGTCCAGGCCGACATCGCCGCGTTGATCGCGTCGAGCGCAGCGGTCGCGATCAGCGGCATCCCGTTCAACGGCCCGATCGGCGCCGCGCGCGTGGGCTACGTCAACGGCGAGTACGTGCTCAACCCGAGCCAGACCCAGCTGCGCGACAGCAAGATGGACCTCATCGTCGCCGGCACCGAAGCCGCCGTGCTGATGGTCGAGAGCGAAGCCGACCAGCTGAGCGAAGAAGTGATGCTCGGCGGCGTGGTCTTCGGCCACGAGCAGGGCAACGTGGCCATCGCCGCAATCCACGAACTGGTGCGCGACGCCGGCAAGCCCGAGTGGCTGGCCGCAGGCACCTGGAAGCCGGCGGTCAAGAACGAATCCTTCATCGCCACCGTCAACGCGCTGGCCGAAGGCCCGCTGCGCGCGGCCTACCAGATCCGCAGCAAGCAGGCGCGCACGCAGGCCTGCCGCGAAGCAACGTCCAGCGTGATGGCGGCGCTCAAGTCCGACGGCGTCGAGTTCGACAAGGTCGAGGTCGAAGGGCTGCTGTTCGAGATCGAAGCGCGCATCGTGCGCAGCCAGATCCTCGCCGGCGAGCCGCGCATCGACGGCCGCGACACCCGCACCGTGCGTGCAATCGAGATCCGCTCGGGCGTGCTGCCGCGCACCCACGGCTCGGCGCTCTTCACGCGCGGCGAGACGCAGGCGCTGGTGGCGGCCACGCTCGGCACCGCACGTGATGCCCAGCGCATCGATGCGCTGGCGGGCGACTACGAAGACCGCTTCATGCTCCACTACAACATGCCCCCGTTCGCCACCGGCGAGACGGGCCGCGTGGGCAGCCCGAAGCGGCGCGAGATCGGCCACGGCCGGCTCGCCAAGCGAGCGCTGATCGCTGCGCTGCCGAGCGCCGAAGAGTTCCCGTACACGCTGCGGGTGGTGAGCGAGATCACCGAATCCAACGGCTCGTCGTCGATGGCCTCGGTGTGCGGCGGCTGCCTCGCGCTGATGGACGCCGGTGTGCCGATGAAGGCCCACGTGGCCGGCATCGCGATGGGCCTGATCAAGGACGGCAACCGTTTCGCGGTGCTGACCGACATCCTGGGTGACGAGGACCACCTCGGCGACATGGACTTCAAGGTCGCCGGCACCACCGCCGGCGTGACCGCGCTGCAGATGGACATCAAGATCCAGGGCATCACGAAGGAAATCATGCAGGTGGCGCTGGCGCAGGCCAAGGAAGCGCGTCTGCACATCCTGGGCAAGATGGTCGAGGCCGTCGGCGGCGCGAAGACCGAAGTGAGCCAGTTCGCCCCGCGCCTGTACTCGATGAAGATCAACCCGGAGAAGATCCGTGATGTCATCGGCAAGGGCGGCGCCACGATCCGCGCGCTGACCGAAGAGACCGGCTGCACGATCGACATCGGCGAAGACGGCACGATCACGATCGCATCGACCGACGCCGACAAGGCCGAGTTCGCGAAGCGCCGCATCACCGAGATCACGGCCGAGGCCGAGATCGGCAAGGTCTACGAAGGCCCGATCACCAAGATCCTGGACTTCGGCGCGCTCGTCAACATCCTGCCGGGCAAGGACGGGCTGCTGCACATCAGCCAGATCGCGCACCAGCGGGTCGAGAACGTGACCGACTTCCTGACCGAAGGCCAGGTCGTCAAGGTCAAGGTGCTCGAGACCGACGAGAAGGGCCGCATCAAGCTGTCGATGAAGGCGCTGCTCGAGCGGCCCGAAGGTTTTGTCGAAGAAGAGCGCCCGCGCCGTGACTTCGGCGACCGCAACGACCGCGGCCCCCGGCGCGATCGGGGCGATCGCAACGACCGCCCGCGCCGTGAGCCGCGTGAAGGCCAGGGCGGAGGCGAAGCGCCGGCCGACAACACCGCAGCGCCGGCCGATCAAGGCGGCGGCACGGGTCCGTCGAACGGCGGCAACGATTGAGGGCTGTCGCGGGCCGCGTTGGCGGCGCGCGATGAGCGGCCACTGCTCATGAAAGCCATCGAGATCGCTCAATCCGGCGGCCCGGACGTGTTGCGCGCCTGCGAGCGGGCGACGCCCGTGCCGCAGGCAGGCGAGTTGCTGATCGCCGTGGCGGCCAGCGGCGTGAACCGGCCTGACGTGCTGCAGCGCAAGGGTTTGTACCCGGTGCCGCCCGGCGTGTCCGACCTCCCGGGGCTCGAGGTCGCCGGCATCGTGGCGGGCGGCGACGCGGCCGAGCTGTCGGCGGCGGGGTTCAGGCTCGGTGACCGGGTCTGCGCTCTAGTCGCCGGGGGGGGGTACGCGCAGCAGTGTGTGGCGCCGATCGGCCAATGCCTGCCGGCGCCGGCGGGTCTGAGCGACATCGAGGCCGCGGCGCTGCCGGAAACGTTCTTCACGGTCTGGCAGAACGTGTTCGAGATCGCCCGTCTGCAGCCGGGCGAAACCTTGCTCGTGCAGGGCGGATCGAGCGGCATCGGCGTGACCGCGATCGCGATCGCCAAGGCTTTCGGCTGCAACGTCATCGTCACGGCCGGCAGCGACGAAAAGTGCGCCGCCTGCCTGACTCTCGGCGCCGACCACGCCATCAACTACCGCACGCAGGACTTTGTGGCCGAAGTCAAGCGCATCACGGGCGGGCGCGGCGCGAACGTGGTGCTCGACATGGTGGCGGGTGACTACATCGGGCGCGAGTTCGAGTGTGTCGCCGACGACGGCCGCATCGCGGTGATCGCGGTCCAGGGCGGCACCAAGAGCGCCATCGATGCCGGCCTGCTGCTGCGCAAGCGTGTGTCACTCACCGGCTCCACGCTGCGCCCGCGTTCGGTGGCCTACAAGACCGGGTTGGCGCAGGCGCTGCGTACGCGGGTCTGGCCGCACATCGAAGCCGGCCGCATCAAGCCTGTCATCCACCAGGTGTTCGAAGCCGCCGACGCCGCGCGGGCGCATGCGCTGATGGAGTCGAGCACCCATGTCGGCAAGATCGTTTTGCGCTGGAGCTGATGACCATGAACCGACGCAAGCTGGTGGTGGGCAACTGGAAGATGCATGGCAGCCGGCCGGCGAACGCCGCGCTGCTCGACGGCGTGTTGAAGGCCGGGCCCTTCGGCTGCGATGTCGCCGTGTGTGTGCCGTTTCCGTACCTGGCCGATGCCGCTATCACCCTCGCTGGCAGCGCCATTCGGTGGGGTGCCCAGGACGGCTCGGCGCACGAGCAGGGCGCTTACACCGGCGAGGTTTCGGCGGCGATGCTGGCCGAGTTCGGTTGCCGCTACGTCATCGTCGGTCACTCCGAGCGCCGTGCGCTGCACGCGGAGGGCGACCAGCTCGTGGCCGACAAGGCCAAGGCGGCGCTCGCACGCGGCGTGACACCGATCGTCTGCGTGGGCGAGACGCTGGTGCAGCGCGAGGCCGGCGAGACCGAACACGTGGTCAAGCGCCAGCTGTCGGCCGTGATCCACACGCTGGCGCACTGCGCCGGTGAAATCGTGGTCGCCTACGAACCCGTCTGGGCCATCGGCACCGGTCTGACTGCAACGCCGGTGCAGGCGCAAGCCGTGCATGCGCTGCTGCGCACCCAGCTGCACGCGGCCACGGCCCATGCCGACCACATGAAGATCCTCTACGGCGGCAGCGTCAAGCCCGACAACGCGGCGACGCTCTTCACACAACCCGACATCGACGGCGGGCTCATTGGCGGCGCCTCGCTCAAGGCGACCGACTTCGTCGCCATCTGCCGCGCGGCCGGCTGAAATACCAAGTACCCCTGGAGCTTTTGATCATGCAGATTTGGATTACCGTCGTTCACGCCGTGCAGCTGCTGTCAGCGCTGGCGATGATCGGTCTTGTGCTGGTGCAGCACGGCAAGGGTGCAGACATGGGCGCGTCTTTTGGCAGCGGCGCTTCGGGCAGCCTCTTCGGTGCGACCGGCAGTGCGAACTTCCTCTCGCGCTCGACGGCAGTCTGCGCCGCCGTGTTCTTTGCCTGCACGCTCGCGCTCGCGTTCATGTCGAGCAGCACGTCGATGAGCAACGTGGGCGGCGGCAGCGTGCTCGACCAGGCCGCACCGGCACCGAATGCGGCGTCTGCCGCAGCCCCGGTGCCGGGTGCCATACCGGGCGTGGCGCCGGGTGCGATACCGGCGCCAACGCCTGCGGCGCCGGCAGCGTCGCCCGCGGCGGCAATCCCGGCCAAGTAGCGCGCTCACGCAGCCCTGGCGCCCCTGGGCTGCCCTTGAAATGCCGCTAGAATCCCGGGCTGTTTGGTGCGCAACTTTCCTCGTGCAATCCGGACCGGAACTGCGGTACCGCCGACGTGGTGAAATTGGTAGACACGCTATCTTGAGGGGGTAGTGGCGAAAGCTGTGCGAGTTCGAGTCTCGCCGTCGGCACCAGAGAAATTCAGCGGTGAAGCGGGGGTCGAGCCGGCCCCTGTCACCCGAACTGACCACACGCAAGATGAACCTACAAGAGTACCTGCCGGTCATCCTGTTCATCCTCGTCGGCACCGCTGTCGGCATCGCACCGCAGGTGCTGGGTTTCATCTTCGGCCCGAACCGGCCCGACGCCGCGAAGAACAGCCCCTACGAATGCGGCTTCGAGGCTTTCGAGGACGCGCGCATGAAGTTCGACGTGCGCTACTACCTCGTCGCGATCCTCTTCATCCTCTTCGACCTCGAGATCGCGTTCCTGTTTCCTTGGGCGGTGGCGTTGCGCGACATCGGCGCGGCCGGTTTCTGGGCCATGATGGTCTTCCTGGGCATCCTGGTTGTCGGCTTCATCTACGAATGGCGCAAGGGCGCCCTCGACTGGGAGTAGTCCGATGGGCATCGAAGGCGTACTCAAGGAAGGCTTCGTCACCACTTCGGTCGACACGCTGATCAACTGGTCGAAGACCGGCTCGCTGTGGCCGATGACTTTCGGCCTCGCCTGTTGCGCGGTGGAGATGATGCACGCCGGCGCCGCGCGTTACGACATCGACCGCTTCGGCATGCTCTTCCGCCCCAGCCCGCGCCAGAGCGACCTGATGATCGTGGCCGGCACGTTGTGCAACAAGATGGCCCCGGCGCTGCGCAAGGTCTACGACCAGATGGCCGAACCGCGCTGGGTGCTGAGTATGGGATCGTGCGCCAACGGCGGCGGCTACTACCACTACAGCTATTCGGTCGTGCGCGGCTGCGACCGCATCGTGCCGGT
>DATDER010000134.1:0-2596 GCA_036523095.1 Rubrivivax sp. | reverse complement strand
GGCGACTACTGGACCAAGCTCGGCACCCAGGTCGCGGGCGGCAACGCGCCCGATCTGTTCCAGATGGACTACCGCTACCTCTTCGAGTACGCGCGCCGCGACACGCTGCTGCCGCTGGATGCCCTGCTGCCGCTGCCCGACTTCAGCCCCGGCGACCGCAACGGCGGCAAGGTCGACGGCAAGCTCTACGGCGTCAACCTCGGCAGCAACTCCAAGGCCATGGTCTACGACACCGACATGTTCGCCAAGGCCGGCGTCAAGTCGCTCGACATGACCTGGACCTGGGACGACTTCAGCCGCATCGGCGCCGACATCTCGAAGATGAATCCCGGCAAGTACTGGGGTTCGAGCGACAACAGCCGCTGGGAGCAGGGGTTCGAGCAGTGGCTCAACCAGCGTGGCAAGTCGCTTTACAGCGCCGACGGCAAGGCCGGCTTCACGGCCGACGACACGGCCGCGTGGTTCGACCTCTGGGACAAGTACCGCAAGGCCGGCGTCATCCCGCCCGCAGACGTGGGTGCCAGCAACAACGGCAAGATCGAGGAGTACGAACTCACGCGCGGCCTGGCGGCGATGAGCTTCGCCAATTCGAACCAGGTCGTCGCATTCCAGGGCCTGAACAAGAACAAGCTCGCCATCAGCCCCTTCCCGCGCGACAAGGGCGGCTCCTCGGGCCACTACATCAAGCCCTCGCAGATGATGAGCATCTCGTCGAAATGCAAGGCGCCGGAGGACGCCGCCAAGCTCATCAGCTACATGGTGACCGACCCTGAAGGTGTCAAGTTCCTCGGCATCGAACGGGGTGTGCCCTGCTCCGCCGGGGCGCGCACAGTGCTGGCGCCTGAAGTCGATGCGCTGGGCAAGATGCAGATCGACTACGTGGCCGCGCTCGGCAAGATCGCCGTGCCGCTGCCGCCGCCGCCGCCCAAGGGCGCGGGCGAGATCGAGAACCTGCTCAAGCGGGTGGCGGACTCGGTGGCCTTCGGAAAGACGAGCATCAAGGAAGGTGGGCAACAGTTCCACACCGAGGCCGTGGCCATCCTCGCCCGCGCCTGAGCATGACCGGCCGCTCCGCTGCATGGCGGCGCGACCTCATCGGCTACGCGTTCCTGGCGCCGTGGCTGATCGGCTTCCTGTGCTTTTCGCTCGGGCCGGTGCTGGCGTCGTTGTATTTGTCGTTCACCAAGTTCGACCTGCTGCGCCCGGCGCAGTGGATCGGCACCGACAACTACGTGCGCATGTTCAGCGCCGACCCGCGCTTCTGGCAGGCGCTGAAGGTGACCTTCAGCTACATGGTGATGGAGGTGCCGCTGAAGCTCGCCTTCGCGCTGGCGGTCGCGGTGGCGCTCGACAAGGCGGTGCGGGGAGGCGGGCTGTACCGCGCGCTGTTCTACATCCCGTCGCTGCTCGGCGGCTCGGTGGCGATCGCGGTGCTGTGGCGCCAACTCTTCGAAGCCAACGGCACGCTGAACCAGGTGCTGCTGTGGCTCTTTGATTACAAGGGCCCGGGCTGGATCTCGTCACCCGACACCGCGCTCTACACGCTGGTCTTACTGGCGGTGTGGCAGTTCGGCTCGCCGATGATCATCTTCCTGGCCGGCCTGCGCCAGGTGCCGCAAGACCTGTACGAAGCCGCGTCGATGGACGGCGCCGGCGCGTGGCGGCAGTTCCGCAAGATCACGCTGCCGATGCTGGCGCCGGTGATCTTCTTCAACATGGTGCTGCAGATCATCGAAGGCTTCAAGGCGTTCACGCCGGCTTACGTCATCTCGGGCGGCACCGGCGGGCCGATCGACTCGACGCTGTTCTACACGCTGTACCTGTACCAGGAGGCGTTTTCGTACTTCCGAATGGGTTATGCCTCGGCGCTCGCGTGGGTGCTGCTGCTGGTGATCGGCCTCTTCACCGGCATCAGCTTCCTCACATCGAAGTACTGGGTCTACTACGAGGATGACCCTCGATGACGCTCGCTGATCCGAACGCCCCGCTGACACCGCGCGCTGTCGCCGCGAGCCTGCTGCGCCATGGCGTGTTGATCGGCATCACGTTCGTGATGTTGTATCCGCTGCTGTGGATGCTGGCTTCGTCGTTCAAGCCCGAGAACATCATCTTCACGGACTTGTCGATCTGGCCGCCGGCCTTCGACTTCGGCAACTACCGTGAGGGTTGGACGGCACTGCAGGAAAGCTTCTCGGTTTTCTTCAGCAACTCCTTCCTGGTCGCGATCCTGGTCGTGATCGGCAATACGGTGTCGTGTTCGATCACCGCCTACGCCTTTGCGCGGCTCGAATTCCGCGGCCGGCGTTTCTGGTTCGTCGTCATGCTGGGCACCTTGATGCTGCCCTACCACGTGACGCTGATCCCGCAGTACGTGCTGTTCCTGAAGCTGGGCTGGATCGACACCTTCCTGCCGCTGATCGTGCCCAAGTTCCTCGCCGCCGACGCGTTCTTCATATTCCTGATGGTGCAGTTCTTCCGCGGCATCCCGCGCGAGCTGGACGAAGCCGCGGTGATGGACGGCTGCAGTCCCTGGCGCATCTACTGGAAGATCATGCTGCCGCTGTCGCTGCCGGTGCTGGCCACGACTGCGATCTTC
>DATDER010000133.1:0-2659 GCA_036523095.1 Rubrivivax sp. | reverse complement strand
ACCCAGGGCGCCACCGCCCCGGTTGCCGGTGTCGACCTGCTGGGCGCTGGCGTGCGCGCGAGCGAGGGCACGCTCGGTGTCCTGCTCGCGGCGCGGCACCTCGTCCCCGTGGTAGACCCAGACCTTCACGCCGCAGACCCCGAACGTGGTTTTGGCCTCGGCGGTGCCGAAGTCGACCTTGGCGCGCAGGGTGTGCAGCGGCACACGGCCCTCGCGGTACCACTCACGGCGGCCCATCTCGGAGCCTCCCAGGCGCCCGGCCACGGCGACCCGGACGCCCAGGGCACCCGAACGCATGGCCGTCTGCACGCAGCGGCGCATCGCGCGACGGAAGGCCACGCGGCCGGCGAGCTGCTCGGCGACGCCTTGGGCCAACAACGCGGCGTCGGTCTCCGGTCGCGATTCGCTCGCGGCCTGGTTCATGTCCTCGACCTTCACGTCGACGCGCTTCTTCGTGTAGCGCTCGATGTCCTTGCGCAGGCGGTCGACCTCGGCGCCCTTGCGGCCGATCACGATGCCGGGGCGGGCCGTGCGGATGAACACCCAGATCTGGTCGCCCTTGCGCTCGATGTCGATCGAGCTGATGCCGGCGCGCGAGAGCCGGGTGCGGATGTGCTTGCGCACCCAGATGTCCTCGTGCAGCTGGTCGGCATAGTCGCGACCGGCGTACCAGTTGGACTTCCAGGGGTAGATGACCCCCAACCGGAACCCGTACGGGTTGACCTTGTGACCCACTAGTCCTCGTCTCCCATCGTCTCCACCACGAGCGTCACGTGCGACGTGCGCTTGCGCACGCGCGTGGCGCGACCGTAGGCGCGCGGCCGGTAGCGCCGCAGCGTCGGGCCCTCGTCGACCCAGGCGCGAGCCACCACCAGGTTGTCCGCGATCACGCCGGGGTTCTGCTCGGCGTTGGCCACCGCGGAGTTCAGCAGCTTCTCGACGTCGGGCGTGGGGCCCAACGGCGAGAAGCGCAGGATGCGGCGCGCCTCCACGACGTGCTGGCCGCGGATCATGTCGATCACCCGCCGCATCTTCCTCGGCGTGGTGCGCGCGTACTTCATGCTGGCTCGTGCTTCCACGTACTTACCTCACTCCGGTCCTGCGCTCGTCACGCGAGTGCGAACGGAACGTGCGGGTGGGAGCGAACTCCCCGAGCTTGTGCCCGACCATGGCCTCGGAGATGAACACCGGCACGTGCTTGCGGCCGTCGTGCACCGCGATCGTGTGCCCGAGCATCTCGGGGATGATCGTGGACCGGCGGGACCACGTCTTGACGACGCGCTTGTCGCCGTTCTTGTTCATCTCGTCGATCTTGACCAGCAGGTGCTCGTCGACGAACGGACCCTTCTTGACGGACCTCGGCATGGACTAGCCCCGACCCTTCCCGCGGCGGCGAACGATGTACTTGCTCGACGCCTTGTTCTTCTTCCGTGTACGGCCTTCCTTCTTGCCCCAGGGCGAAGCGGGATGACGTCCACCCGAACTCTTGCCCTCACCGCCGCCCAAGGGGTGGTCGACAGGGTTCATCGCCACGCCTCGGACGGTGGGACGCTTGTTCTTCCAGCGGGCTCGACCGGCCTTGCCGAGCGAGATCAGCTCGTGCTCGGGGTTGCCCACCACACCGACCGTGCCCTTGCAGGAGGCCGGGATCAGTCGCATCTCGCCGCTGGGCAGTCGCAGGGTCGCCATGGCGCCCTCCTTGGCCATCAGCTGGACGCTGGTGCCGGCCGAACGCGCCATCTTGGCGCCCGCGCCCGGCTTCATCTCGATCGCGTGGATCACGGTACCGACCGGGATGTTGCGCAGGGGAAGCGCGTTGCCGGGACGGATCTCGGCGTCGGGCCCGCTCATGATCGTGTCACCCTGTTTCACGCCCTGCGGCGCCAGGATGTAGCGCTTCTCGCCGTCGGCGTAGTGCAGGAGCGCGATGCGCGCGCTGCGGTTGGGGTCGTACTCGATGTGCGCGACCTTGGCCGGCACGCCGTCCTTGTTCCGCTTGAAGTCGATCACGCGGTACCGCTGCTTGGTGCCGCCGCCCTGGTGGCGGGTGGTGATGCGCCCGTGCACGTTGCGACCGGCCTTGCGGTGCTGCTTCTGCAGCAGCGACTTCTCGGGCGTGGCGCGCGTGACCTCGTCGAACGTGGACACGCTGGCGCCACGGCGTCCCGGGGTCGTCGGCTTGTATTTCCGGACGGCCATGACTACTTCCCACTCTCGAAGATCTCGATGGCGTCGCCCTCGGCCAGGGTCACGATCGCGCGCTTCTCGTCGGGCCGCTTGCCCTTCGTGTAGCCGCGCCGCTTCACCTTGCCGCGGCGGTTCATGGTGTTCACCGAGATGACGCGGACCTCCCAGATGGCCTGGACGGCTTCCTTGATCTCGGTCTTGTTCGCCCGCTTGTCGACCAGGAACGTGTAGGTGTTCTGCTCGAGGCCGGCGTAAGACTTCTCCGACACGACGGGGCGAACGATGACGTCACGCGGGGACTTCAGGGTCACGACCTCGCCTCCTCGGTCGTCTCGGCCTTGGATTGGCGCTTGGGCGCGGTGTCCTGCTTCGTGCCTCGGGCCTCGATCGCGTCCAAGGCGTCGGCCGTGAACAGCACCCGGTCGGCCCAGAGCAGGTCGTAGGTGCCGAGGCCGCCGGCGTAGGCGACCTT
>DATDER010000132.1:0-2398 GCA_036523095.1 Rubrivivax sp. | reverse complement strand
CTGATCCACATCTTGCTGCCGGTCAGGCTGTAGCCGCCCGGCACCTTCTTCGCCCTTGTCACCATGCTGCCCGGGTCGGAGCCGTGATTCGGCTCGGTCAGGCCGAAGCAGCCGATCCATTCGCCGCTGGCGAGTTTGGGCAGGTACCTCTGTTTGGTGGCCTCGTTGCCGAACTCCTTGATTGGCACCATCACCAGCGACGACTGCACGCTCATCATCGAGCGGTAGCCCGAGTCGATGCGTTCGACCTCGCGCGCGACCAGGCCATAGCAGACGTAGTTCAGCCCCGCGCCCCCGTAGGCCTCGGGGATGGTCGGACCCAGCAGGCCGAGCTCGCCCATCTCTCGGAAGATCGACGGGTCGGTGCTGCCTTCGCGAAAGGCCATCAGCACGCGCGGCGCGAGCCGTTCCTCGCAATAGGCCTTGGCCGCGTCGCGCACCTGGCGCTCGTCGGCGCTGAGCTGGGCTTCTAGCAGGAAGGGGTCGTCCCAGTGAAAGCTTGCCTTGTTGGCCATGGTGAGGTCTCCTTCAGTCCGGGATCACGGCGGTGACTTCGATCTCGACCTGGGCGCGGTCCTCGATCAGCGCGACGACCTGCACCGCGGTCATCGCCGCGTTGAAGCTGCCGATCAGTTCGCGGAAGACCGCGCCGATCTCCTTGCCGCGCTTCAGGTACTCGCGCTTGTCGGTCAGGTACCAGGTCATGCGTACGATGTGTTCGGGCCGCGCGCCGGCTTCGGCCAGCACCTCGACGACGTTCTGCAGGGCCTGGCGCACCTGCGCGACCAGGTCGTCGGAATGAAAAGCGCCCTGGGCATCCCAGCCGATCATGCCGGCGACGAAGACCTGCCTCCCGCTGACGGCGACGCCATTCGCATAACCCTTCGGGCGCGCCCAGTGCGCGGGTTGCAGCAGCTTCATGTTCATGGTCCGTGGCCCTTCAGCAGTTCGCGGCCGATGATCAACTGCTGCACCTCGGTCGCCCCTTCGTAGATGCGCAGCGAGCGGATCTCGCGGTACAGGCGCTCGACCGCCTGTCCGCTGACGACGCCCAGACCGCCGAAAAGCTGAAGCGCGGCGTCGATGACCTGCTGCGCGCCTTCGGTGGCGGCCAGCTTGGCCATCGCGGCCTGCACCGTCACGTTCTCGCCCTGGTCGCGCTGCCAGGCCGCGCGGTAGGTCAACAGCGCGGCGCCGTCGATCGTGGTCGCCATCTGCGCGAGTTTCGCCTGTGTGAGCTGGAAATCGGCCAGGGTCTGGCCGAACATCTTGCGGCTCGTCGCGCGCGCCAGGCCTTCCTCCAGGGCGCGCCTGGCGAAACCGAGCGCAGCCGCAGCGACGCTGGTGCGGAAGACATCGAGCGTGCGCATCGCCACCTTGAAGCCCTCGCCGCCGGCGCCGATGCGGTTGGCGACTGGCACGCGGCAGTTCGTGAAGCGCAGGCGTGCCAGCGGGTGGGGGGCAATCACGTCGATGCGCTCGGTGACGTCGAACCCCGGCGTTCCGGCCTCGACGATGAAGGCCGAAATGCCGTGCGCGCCGGGCGCCTCACCGCTGCGGGCGAAGACGACGTAGAAGTCGGCGATGCCGCCATTGGAGATCCAGGTCTTCTCACCGTCCAACACCGCATGGTCGCCGTCGATGCGGGCGGCACATTGCAGCGCGGCGACGTCGCTGCCGGCCTCGGGCTCCGACAGCGCGAAGGCCGCAATCGCTTCGCCGCTCGCCACCCGAGGCAGCCAGCGCTGCCGCTGTTCAGGTGTGCCGGCGAGCGAGATCGCACCCGAGCCCAGGCCCTGCATCGCGAAAGCGAAATCGGCCAGGCCGGCGTGGCGGGCGAGGATCTCGCGCGCCACGCAGAGCATGCGGGTATCGATCAGGTCGGACGTTCCGCCGTGCTCGATGCCGCCGACCGCATGCCGTAGCCAGCCGGCGACGCCGAGCTGTCGCACCAGGCGCCGACAGAGCGCGTCGACATCGGCGGCGTGCGCATCGCGTACCTCGTGCGCGGCCCAGGTTTCGAGCGTCGCCGCAAAGGCGCGGTGCCGCTCCTCGAAGAATGGCCAGCGCAGATGGTCGAGCGCCCGCATCAGTTGCCCTCGAACACGGGCTTGGTCTTGGCGACGAAGGCACGGTAGGCGCGCCCGAAGTCCTCGGTCAACATGCACAGGGCCTGCGCCTGCGCTTCGGACTCGATCGCCTGGTCCAGCCCCATGTCCCACTCCTGGTGCAGCATCGTCTTGGTGATGCCGTTGGCGAAGGTCGGGCCTTGCGTCAGTTCGGTGGCCCAGCGCATGGCCTCGGCCTGCAGCGCATCGGGTGCGACCAGGCGGTTGAAGAACCCCCATTGCAGCGCCTCGTCGCCGGGCAACGCGCGGCCGGTGTAGAGCAGCTCGCT
>DATDER010000131.1:0-2091 GCA_036523095.1 Rubrivivax sp. | reverse complement strand
CGGCGAGGATGACGTCCTCGCGCTTGGGTTGCAGGCCGACGATGGCGCGTCGCGCGGCGGCATCCAGCGACCGGTAGAGCTCGATCTGGCGCTCGACCTCCTGGCGCTCGAGCACGCTGCCCTGCACGACCGCCGCGTCGTAGCGGGCCAGCCGGTGCTTGACCGCCGCCATGTTGGTGACCACGCCGCCCATGGCCACCAGCCTGTCGGGCACCGGCCGCGCGTCGAGGCGCGACAGGTCGGCCGATATCGCCGCCAGGGCTTCGCGCAGCGTAGCGGGCGATACCGCCGCGTCGAGCTTGAAGCGCTCGGTGTAGCGCACCGCGCCGACTTCGACGCTGAAGCGCTCGTCCACGCTCGCATCGCGGCCGAAGCTGAACTGCGAGCTGCCGCCGCCGGTGTCGAACACGACCAGCGAACCCTTGAAGGCGCCCAGGCCGCTGCGGGCGGCCAGATAGGCCAGCCGAGCCTCGTCTTCGCCCGACACCACGTCGATGTGCACGCCGGTGCGCGCGCGGATCGCAGCCAGCACGTCGTCGCTGTTGGAGGCGATACGCAGCCCGGCCGTACCCACCGCAGCGATGGCCAGCACACCATGCTGCTTCGCTTCATCGACCATGGCTTCGATTGCGGCGGCGGTGCGTTCCAACGCTGCCGCGGTGATGATGCGCTGCGCGCCGAAGCCTTCGCCCAGGCGTGTCACCGCCGAGCGATCCACCACCGTGTGCCAGTCACCGCCAGCGCCACGTTCGGCGATGTGGAACTTGACCGAATTGGTGCCGCAATCGATCACCGCGTAACGCGCCGGCGCGCCGTCGATCAGCGCCGCCAGGCCGCGCGGATACGCGGTGTTGGTGTACCCGCCCAGCCCGAGTTCGCGCACCGCATCGACCACCGCCTGCGCGTCCGTGGCTTCCACAGCGATGGTGCGCGTGGGCTTGCCGTCGGCGACCACCTCGGACAGCTCGGCCATGCAGCCGCCGACCGTGTAGCGCGTGCGCCGCTTGTGGACCTTCACCGGGCGGACTGCGCTGCCGGGTTTGGCGAATTCGTCGATGAACTGCTCGAGGCTGCAGCCCGCGCGCGAAAGTGCAGGCACCGGCAGCTGCAGCGCTTCGAATACGCTGGCAGCGTCGGCGGGTGCCAGGGGAAATCCGGCCTTCATGACCGGGATCCACTGCTCCAGGCCGTCGGCGTTGACCTGCTTCAGCACCTTGATGTCCATCAGCGCGTCGCGGACCTTCACATTCGCGCCGTTGGCAGACAGCAGATACAGCTCGTCGCTCTCCTGTACGCCCTGCGTCGGCAACCCGGCCATCCGCTTCTCCGCCGCGCCAAAGCGCTGGCCGAAGGACCGCCATTCCCAACGCGGCGTGATCTTGTCCATGGCCGGCGAGGAGATCAGGTTGCGTAGGTGACGCCGGTGGCCGCCGCGTCGATGGTGGTGCCGGCCGCGCCGGCCAGCACCTGGCTGAGCTGCGACAGCTCGCCGATGGCGGCGCGTTTGCCGGTGGCGCGCACGAAGCGGCACGCCGCATCCACCTTCGGCCCCATCGAGCCGGCGGCGAAAGGCATGGCCGCCAGCGCATCGGGCGCGGCGCGGCGGATCGCGCGCTGCGTCGGCTTGCCCCAGTCGGCATACACCGCGTCGGCATCGGTGAGCATCACATACACGTCGGCACCGAGTTCGCGCGCCAGCAGTTCGGTCGCCAGGTCCTTGTCGATGACGCACTCGACGCCGGCCAGCTTGCGCTGCGCACCTGGCACGTAGGCAGCCGGGATGCCGCCGCCAGCAGCGATGACGATGGTGTGACGCTCGAGCAGCCACTTGATCGGCCGCAGCTCGAAGATGCGCTTCGGCTCCGGCGAGGCGACGACACGGCGCCACTTGTCGCCGTCGGCCTTGAAGATCCAGCCTTTGGCCGCGGCAAGACGGTCGGCATCGTCTTTTGCATACACCGGGCCGATGAACTTGGTCGGGTTCTGGAACGCCGGGTCCTTCGGGTCGACCTCGATCATCGTCAGCAAGGTCGCGAACGGCCGCTCGAAGGGCAGCAGGTTGCCCAGTTCCTGCTCGATCATGTAGCCGAT
>DATDER010000130.1:0-15302 GCA_036523095.1 Rubrivivax sp. | reverse complement strand
GGCCGCGCACGATCGCCGGCGCGGTCTATGTCAGCTGCACCGGGCGCGGCGGCTTGCACTTCGGAGGCCCGTCGGCCGAGCTGCGCATCATCGAACACGCGCTCGGGCCGGTGCCGCTGGTGGGCTTCTTCGCCGCCGGCGAGATCGCCCGCCACCACCTCTACAGCTACACCGGCGTGCTGACGGTCTTCACCCGCAGCGACTGAACCCGCAGGAATCACCCGCCGATGAACGCACCCCTTCCCGACACGGCATTGACCGGCACCGAAGACCGCGCCAAGCGCCAGCACGAGGTGGTCGCCGCGCTGTCGCCGCTGCTGCCGGCGCACGCGCTGCTGTGGCAGCGCGAGGACACCGTCCCCTACGAGTGCGACGGTCTCACCGCCTACCGCGCGCAGCCGCTCGTCGTCGCGCTGCCCGAGACCGAAGCCCAGGTCGGCGCGGTGCTCAAGGCCTGCCACGCGCTGCGGGTGCCGGTGGTCGCGCGCGGCGCCGGCACCGGCTTGTCGGGCGGCGCGTTGCCGCACACGCTGGGTGTGACGCTGTCGCTCGCCAAGTTCAACAAGATCCTCAAAGTCGACCCGGTCAGTCGCACCGCTGTCGTCCAGACCGGCGTGCGCAACCTGGCGATCAGCGAAGCCGCGGCGCCGCACGGCCTGTATTACGCGCCCGACCCGAGCAGCCAGATCGCCTGCACCATCGGCGGCAACGTGGCGGAGAATTCCGGCGGCGTGCACTGCCTGAAGTACGGGCTGACGCTGCACAACGTGCTGCGTGTGCGCGGTTTCACCGTCGAAGGCGAAGCGGTGGACTTCGGCGCCGAGGCGCTCGACTCGCCGGGCCTGGACCTGCTGCCGATCGTCGTCGGCAGCGAAGGCATGCTCGCGGTGACGACCGAAGTCACGGTCAAGCTGGTGCCGAAGCCGCAGCTCGCACGCTGCATCATGGCCAGCTTCGACGACATCCGCAACGCCGGCGCCGCGGTGGCGGACATCATCGCCGCCGGCATCATCCCGGCTGGTCTGGAGTTGATGGACAAGCCGATGACGGCGGCGGTCGAGGACTTCGTGCACGCAGGCTACGACCTCACGGCCGAAGCGATCCTGCTGTGTGAGAGCGATGGCACGCCGGAAGAAGTGGCGGAAGAAATCAACCGCATGCTCGACGTGTTGACGGGTGCCGGCGCCACACGCCTCGAAGTCAGCCGCGACGAAGCGCAGCGCCTGAAGTTCTGGAGCGGGCGCAAGAACGCCTTCCCGGCGAGTGGCCGGCTCAGCCCCGACTACATGTGCATGGACTCGACGATCCCGCGCAAGCGCCTGGTCGACATCCTGCTCGCGATCCAGGGCATGGAGCAGAAGTACGGGCTGCGCTGCGCCAACGTCTTCCACGCTGGCGACGGCAACCTGCACCCGCTGATCCTGTTCGACGCCAACGACCCGGACCAGCTCCACCGTTGCGAGCTCTTCGGCGCCGACATCCTGGAAACCAGCGTGCAACTCGGCGGCACCGTCACCGGCGAACACGGTGTCGGGGTCGAAAAGCTCAACTCGATGTGTGTCCAGTTCAACCCGGCCGAGCGCGAACAGATGTTGAACCTCAAACGCGCTTTCGACCCGCTGGAGCTGCTCAACCCGGGCAAGGTGATCCCGACACTGCAGCGCTGCGCCGAGTACGGGAAGATGCATGTGCGCAAGGGCCTGTTGCCCTTTCCGGAACTGGAGCGCTTCTAGATGGATGCGGCGCTAGCGCGGCTCGTCGACCAGATTCAGACGGCGCGCTCCCAAAAGGCCCCACTCGACATCCGCGGCGGCGGCACGAAGGACTTCTACGGCGAGCTGCCACGCGGCGAACCGCTCGACGTGCGTGCGTTGTCGGGCATCAGCAGCTACGAGCCGAGCGAGCTGGTGGTGACGGTGCGCACCGGTACGCCATTGGCCGAGCTGGAAGCGGCACTGGCCGAGAAGGGCCAGTGCCTGCCCTTCGAGCCGCCGCGTTTCGCACCCGCCGGCACCGTCGGCGGCATGGTCGCCGCCGGGCTGGCCGGGCCGGCGCGTGCCGCCGTGGGCGGCGTGCGCGACTACGTGCTCGGTGTCACGATGCTCAACGGCCGCGGCGAGGAACTCAGCTTCGGCGGCCAGGTGATCAAGAACGTGGCGGGTTATGACGTGTCGCGCCTGCTCGTCGGTTCGATGGGCGTGCTGGGTGTGATCTGCGAGGTCTCGCTCAAGGTCCTGCCGCTGCCCGTGGCGACGCAAACACTGCGCTTCGACCTCGGTGAGAGCGTGGCGCTGCAACGCCTCAACGAATGGGGCGGCCAGCCGCTGCCGCTGAATGCCAGCGCCTGGTGGGAAGGCACCCTCGTCGTGCGCTTGAGCGGCGCCGCCGCTGCGGTGCAGGCGGCGCAGGCGCGGCTTGGCGGCGAGGTCATCGAGCCTGGCCTGGCGGCAGGCTTCTGGAGCGGATTGCGCGACCACAACGACGAGTTTTTTGCCGGCGCCGTCAAGGCGGTCGAAGGCGGGGCCAGCCTGTGGCGCTTGTCGGTGCCACAGACGGCGTCGCCGCTGAAGCTGTCAGGTGAACAGCTCATCGAGTGGGGCGGCGCGCAACGCTGGTGCTGCACGACGGCCCCGGCGTCGCAACTGCGTGACGCCGCGGCGACGGCGGGCGGGCATGCGACGCTGTTCCGCAGCGGCGACAAGCGCCCGGGTGTCTTCGCGCCGCTGGAGCCGCCCAACGAGCGCATCCAGCGTGCGTTGAAGCAGTCCTTCGACCCCGACGGGGTCTTCAACCCCGGGCGCCTGTACCCCGGACTGTGATCGCCATGGACGTCGTCGACTCGATGCGCAGCTACTACGCCCGGCGCGCGGCGTATTACGAGCGGGTGTACTTCAAGCCCGAGCGCCAGGCCGACCTGCGTGCGATGGAAGCCTGGCTGCCCACGGCCTTTGCCGGCCGGCGTGTGCTCGAGATCGCCTGCGGCACCGGCTGGTGGACCCCGCACGCCGCACGCGATTGCACCAGCTGGCTCGCGACCGACCTCAACCCGGAGACGATCGCGATCGCGAAGACCAAGCCCCTGCCGGCCGGCAAGGTGCAGTTCGCCAGCGTCGACGCCTACTCGCTGGCCGAACTCGACGACCAGCACTTCGACGCGGCCTTTGCCGGCTGCTGGTGGAGCCACGTGCCGCTGGCGCGGCTGCCGGCGTGGCTCGCGCTGTTGCACACCCGCCTGGAACCGGGCGCGCGTGTCGTGATGCTTGACAACCACTTCGTGCAGACGAGCAACCTGCCGATCACGCGCCAGGACGCCGATGGCAACACCTACCAGAACCGCACGCTCGATGACGGTTCGGTGCACGAGGTGCTGAAGAACTTCCCGCGCCCCGAGCAGGCCTTTGCCGCCCTGGGCCCGCGCGCCCACGACCCGCAGTGGACCGAATGCGGCCACTACTGGGTGCTCGACTACACGCTGCACTGACCCTGATGCAAACCACCCTGAGCCCCGAATTCAAAGGCACACGTGACGGCGACGCGGCCGAAGCGATCCTGCGCAAATGTGTGCACTGCGGCTTCTGCAACGCCACCTGCCCGACCTACCAGTTGCTCGGCGACGAGCTCGACGGGCCGCGTGGCCGCATCTACCTGATGAAGCAGGTGCTCGAAGGCGCTGCGGTTACCCGCAGTACGCAGTTGCACCTGGACCGCTGCCTGACCTGCCGAAACTGCGAGAGCACCTGCCCGAGCGGCGTCGAGTACGGGCATCTGGTCGACATCGGTCGCCAGCTCGTCGAAGCGCGTGTCGAGCGGCCGGCCGGCGAGAAGGCGCTGCGCTGGCTGTTGAAGGAGGGCCTGACCTCGCCCCTCTTTGCGCCGGCGCTGAAGCTGGGCCAGCTGGCGCTCCCGCTGCTGCCCGCCACGTTGAAGAAAAAGATCCCCGCGCCCGCCGGTGCGCGCGCCAAGCTGTGGCCGACGCGTGAACACCCGCGCAAGGTGCTGATGCTGATGGGCTGTGTGCAACCGGCGATGGCGCCCAACATCAACTCGGCCACCGCGCGTGTGCTCGACGCCGCGGGCATCCAGACCCTGGTCGCCGATGGCGCCGGCTGCTGCGGCGCGATCCGAACGCACTTGAACGACCAGGCCGGCGGCCTGGCCGACATGCGCCGCAACATCGACGCCTGGTGGCCGCTCGTCGCCGGGCTCACCTCGCAAGGCAAAGTCGAGGCGATCGTGATGAACGCCTCAGGCTGCGGCGTGACGATCAAGGAGTACGGCCACGCGCTCGCAAACGACCCCCACTATGCCGACAAGGCGCGCCGCATCAGTGAGCTCACACGTGACCTGAGCGAGTTGCTGCCCGAGCTGGTCGAACCGCTGAAGAAGAAGCTGCACCAACCGAAGGCGCCCCGCCTGGCATTCCACCCTCCGTGCACGCTGCAACATGGGCAGCAGTTGCGCGGCGGGGTCGAGACGCACCTCAACGCGCTCGGCTTCGACGTCAGCGTCGCCGCCAGCGAGAGCTACCTGTGCTGCGGTTCGGCCGGCACCTACAGCGTCCTGCAGCCCGAACTGGCCTACCAGCTGCGCGACCGCAAGCTGGCCAACCTGCAGCCGCTGCAAGCGCAGGTCATCGTCTCGGCCAACATCGGCTGCATCCAGCACCTGCAGTCGGGCACGGCGACGCCGGTGCGGCACTGGGTCGAGGTGCTGGACGAAGCCCTGGCCTGAGCTTTCCGCCCTCAGGCGGCATGGCCCACCGTCGCCACCGGCTCGGGCCGCACCCGCAGCGCCCACATCACACCCGCCACGAGTAGCGCCACACCGGCGAGCGTCTGCGCGGCAGGCCATTCAGCGCGCAGCAGGTAGGCGTAGGCCAGCGCCGACAGGGTCTCGAAGACGATCAGCTGCCCGGCCAGCGCCGGCGGCAGACGCTGGCTGGCTTCGTTCCAGCACAAGGTGCCGAGCCATGACGCGAGCAGGCCGATCGACAGCATCAGGCCGATGAACAGGGCCGGCGTCGGGCCGAAGGGCATGGCGAAGGCCTGCCCGCTGAGCGCATTCCAGGCCCAGAAGCCGGCAAAGCCGGCCGATGCCAGCGGCAGCGTCGCCAGCCCCTGCGCGGTAGCCCAGCTGCGCGGGTTGCGGTCGGCGTGCGCGCGCAGCCAGTCGGCGTTGCGGATCGGGTACCAGGTCCAGCAGACCACGGCACCCAGCGCGAGCAGCGCGCCGCTGGCGTAACGCAACAGGCTGGCGTCGGGGCTGCTGCGCAGCTGCGCGATCTCGACCTGGTTCACGAGCGCGATGCCGGCGCCGATAAGCAACAGCGAGGGTGCCAGCCGGGCCCAGGGCAGTCGCCCGTCGCGCTGGCGCACGGTGGCCGACTGGCGCAGGTTCGAGCTCACCGCGATCACGACCGGCAGGGTGCCGATGATCATCGTCGGCAGCGGCCCGCCGGCGCGCTGGATCGCTGCGGCCAGGCACAGGTAGTAGAGCAGGTTGCCGACGGTCGACAGCTTCAGCGCTTCGATCCAGTCGGCGCGGCTCAGGCGCGCCAGTTGCGCGCGGTCGAACCAGGCGATCGGCAGCGCGATGAGGCCGAAAGCGAGGTAACGCGCAAACGACAACAGCGCCGCCGGATAGTCGGGCAGCATCAACGGGGCGACGAAGACCAGCCCCCACATCAGGCCCGCGGCCAGGGCGAAGAAGGTTCCGGTGACGAGCGCGGCGCGGTGGGTCATGGGCTGCGCAGTGTGCCAGCCCGCCCGGCGCCCCGAAGTACGATGCCGGCACGATGATCGAACTGCACTACTTCCCCGGCAACGCGAGCCTGACACCGCACCTCCTGCTTCAGGAGCTGGGCGTGCCCTTCGAGTTGAAGCTCGTCGACCGCCATGCGGGTGCGCACAAGAGCGCCGACTACCTGAAACTGAACCCGAACGGGCAGATTCCGGTGCTGGTCGATGGTGAACTGGTGCTCTACGAGACCGCGGCGATCCTGCTGCACCTAGTCGACACGCACCCTGGCGCCGGATTGGCGCCCGCGCTGGGCACGCCGCAGCGCGCGCAGTTCTACAAATGGCTGGTGTGGCTGACGAACACACCGCAGGCGATGCTGATGCATTACTTCTACCCCGAGCGCATGGTTGCCACCGGCAACGCGGCGGGTGCGGCCGAAGTGAAGGCGCAGGCCGAATCCAAGGTCGGCGCGATGCTGGAGCAGATCGACGCCCATCTTGCATCGCACGGCGGGCCGTGGATGCTGGGCGAGCGCTTCAGCGCGCTCGATCCCTACACGTTCATGCTCTGCCGCTGGACGCGCGGATTTGCGCGGCCGGCGCGTGTGTTGCCGCACATCGCACCCTACCTTCAGCGGATGCTGGCGCGGCCGGCGGTGCAGAAGGTGATGGCACGCGAAGGGCTGGCGGCGCCCTTCGTCTGACGGTTCATAGCGGCGCGCGCCACCTGCCGCAGCGCCGCGACCTCGCGCATCGACTCGACCTCTGGCGTCACGATGCCGGCGTCCGTGAGCATCTCCATCGGCACGCGCAGCTCGTCCAGCGTCTCGTCGTAGCCGTCATTGAATCGACTCCGGCTCGTCACGCCCGCACTTCATCGTGCCCCCCGACCTGCTCGATCCAGTGCCGCGTCAGCGGCGACACCGGTTTGGCCAGCACGCGCTCGTTCAGCAGCGCGCGGCCGAGCGCGCGCCGGCCGCCGCGCGCCGCGGCGCAGAGGAGCGACTGGTCGATCAGGTCGCGCTGGGCGTGGCTGCCGCCGAAGCGTTGCGCGATCGCGCGCACCGGGTACAGCGTGTCGGCGGCGCCGTCGGCGTCACCGCGGGCGAGCGAGAGCAGGCCGCGCATCAGCGGCAGGCCGACCTCGCGCGCCATGTGGTGGTTGACACGTCGTGCGTCGTCGGCCGTCATCGCGCGTTCGGCGCAACGCGCGAGCCAGGCTTCGCCGCGTGCGACCTCGCCGCCGCCCAGCATCGCGATCAGGACGTGCACATCGTTGAAGGCGTAGTACCCCGCGTCCGGGTCGGCGGGGGCCCAACCCTCGAGCAACGCGCGGCACTGGGCCTGCACGTCGCTGCCCATCAGGTGCAGCCGCCAGAGCAGCGCAGCGGCGTCCACCCGGTCCAGCGTGGCGCACAACGCAGGGCCGCTCAGGTGGGTGTCGATCAGGCGCAGCACGCCCGCGACGTCGAGCGCCTCGAGCCTGAACAGCGCCTTGTGCCACCACAGGTGGCATGCGAAGCCGTTGCCTTCGGCCCACGCCGTCTGGTGCTGGCGCAGCCAGGCGCTGCCTTCCTCGAAACGGCCCTGCATCTCCATCACGTGCGCCACCGCGTGCACCGCCCACGGCACCCGCGGGTTGGCCTGGAGCGCGCGCCGGCCTGCATCCTCGGCCTGCGGGTAGAGGTTGCATTCCTCGAGCCCGAAAGCGTAGAGCGCGAGCACGTAGCCGTAGAGCGGGTCGGCCTCGTCCCACTCGGGCAAGGAACGCGCAGGGCGCAGGCGCAGGCTCCCGGCGTCACCGCGGTAGAAGTCCCAGAGCTGCGCCCACTGCAGCGCGAGCGCGTCGCGCGGGTGTTCGATCAGCAGTTCGTCCCACGTGCGGCAGGCGGCGTGCCAGCGACCCTCCAGCACCTGCTGCGTGGCCTCGAGGTGCGCACGCTCTCTTGCGGTACAGCCGTTCTGCAGCGTGCGCGCCGTGGCCAGGTGGGCGGCCGCTTCGTCCACCATGGAGGCCTCGGTCAGGCTGAGCAGGAAGCCCGCCTTCATGATGTGCGGCATCGCCCAGCCGGGGTCCGCTGCCGCAGCGGCGTCGAGATCGGCCATCGGCATGTCGTAGAAGGACATCATCCGCCACAGCGCCCGCTCGGCGTGGTCGCGCGCGGCGGTCGATGCGGTGCCCGTGGGGTTGCCGCGCAGGTCAGAGCCGGTCATGGTGCGAATGTAGCGCCATGCGATGTCGATCCCGACAGACCGCTTGCGGACGCGTTGGCCTTAGCTGTCGTTCCGCTCCGCCTGTGCCAAGGCATCGGAGATCAGTTCGAACAGCTTGCCTTCAGGAACAGCCGCTCCCACAGCCAGAGCGCTTGCGTACGTTGGCGGATCCATCCGGGCCTTGAGTGATGCCCGGGCCTGGTCGATCAGACGCTGCTCGTTCGTCTGGTGCGGCGTACCGAAGCGGGCCCGTTCGGCGTCGCACGCGCCGAGCAACAGCGCTCCGACATCGATCTGCCCGCGGCACCAGAACAAGTACACCCACTGTTCGACGAAGGGCGTCCGCGCGCGTCTCATCGTCGGTAAGGCCTCGCGGGCCGCTGCGGATGCTTCGTCGATACGGCCCATCTCGCACAGGATGCCGATCAGGTTCGCGAACACATTGGCGGAGTCCACATCGGCCGCCGGCCTGGTGCGCAGTTCCTCAGCCAGCTTGCGTGCCACGCAGGCAGCCTCCTCGAGGGGCCCGAGTTGCCACAGCAGGTCGGCCAGGTTGGCGCGGGCGATCACCTCGAGGCGCCAGTCTCCCGTCGACGCGCTGACGCGGACACATTCTTCCGACAGCGTGCGCGCCTCGGCGAACCTGCCGGCGCCCCGGGCGAGGGCACTGTCACGGCGCAGCAGCTGGACGTGAAACTCGGCAGGCCAGTCAGGCCGAATGAGGCCGCGCGCCTCGCCCAGAGCCGCCAGCGCGTCCGCGCTGTCCTGAGGCCGGCTGCGCAGCCGCGAAAGCTGGAGCAGGCTGGAGACGACCCGGCGCGGCTGACCCACAGCCTGATAGAGCGCCTTGGCGCGACATGCCGCGTCAACCTGAGCTGCACGCGGCACGCGGCCCGCCATGTTGCTGGCGGCGATGGCCCGCCAGAAGCGGGCCGTGACGTTGGCGTCCATCGCACCGTCTTCGCCGTGTTGCTGCAGAGGGATCAACCAGTCGGCGCACTCGACCGCGTAGTCGATGAGCGATCCCGCATACGCCGCCAACGCGGCCGCTACCCGTGGGTCGCCGGTTTCGCCCACCGCCCAGGCGCGGGCCACGCGCAAGTTGTCCAGTTCCGGCAATACCAGCGCGGCGTACTGGTCGCTTCGAAGTTCACAGTCGATGTTGGCGCCATCGACCCGCTCCAGGAACCTGCACATCGCGTGGGCATGCTGCTTCAATGTATCGGCAGTCTCGACCGCAGCCAGTTGCTCGAGCGCAAATGCACGCGCCGACTCGAGCAGCCGGTAGCGCGGCGCGTGGCCGGCTTCCGCCACGACCAGCGACTTGTCGACGAGCGCGCTCAGGTGGTCGAGCACCGCCCATTCGTCGAGCTCTGCGTCGCCTGCGACGGCCTGCGCCAACTCCATCGTGAAGCCGCCGGCGAACACACCGAGGCGGCGGAACACGGCCTTCTCCGCATCGCTCAGCAGTTGGTGGCTCCACTCGAGCGCGGCGCGCAAGGTCTGGTGCCGGCGCAACGTGGCACGAGAGCCACCGGTGAGCAGCTTGAAGCGCGCATCCAGCTTGTCGCGCACCGGGCGCAGGCCGAGCGTGGCCACGCGCGCCGCCGCGAGCTCGATCGCCAGCGGCAGGCCGTCGAGCCGCCGACAGATGTCGACCACCACTGCCAGGCTCTCGTCGGTCAGCGCGAATCGCGGCTCTACCGCCCGCACGCGGGCCTCGAACAGGGCCACCGCGCCACACTCGCGCGCGGCGCTCGGTGCGGCTTCGGTGGGCACGGCCAGCGGCACGAGTCGGTACTGCTGCTCGGCCGGCAGGCGCAGCGGCTCCTGGCTCGTCGTCAGCAGCGCGACGTTCGGGGCCGCCTGCAGGATCGCCTGCACCAGCGCAGCGGCGGCGTCGAGCAGGTGCTCGCAGTTGTCGAGCACGATCAGCGCGCTCCGCGGCGCAAGCCCGGCGACCAGTTCGTCGAGCGCCGCAACCCCGCCCGCAATTGTGATGCCGAGAGCTCGCGCCACCGCGTTCGGCACGAGGCCGGGGTCGGACAGGCCGGCCAGCTCGACCATCCATGCGCCGTCCCGCCAGTGGTCGGCCAGTGCGTGCGCCGCCGCCTGCGCCAAGCGGCTCTTGCCGATGCCGCCTGCGCCCACGACGGTGACGAGCCGGTGCTCGCCGATGAGCGACGGAAGCGCCTGCAGGTCGGCGTCGCGCCCGTACAGCGGCTGCAGCTCCCTGGGCAGATTCGTCCGGGGCGGTGACGGCACATTGCTCGTGGCTGTAGCAGTACCCGGGCCTGGCACAGCAGCGCTCGCGCTGCCGGTCGCACCGCTGTCGAGTGCGCCCGTGAAGCGGTAACCGCGACCGGGAATCGTCGCGATGGCCTGCGGCCCAAGCAACTTGCGCAGGCTGCTGATCTGGACCTGGAGGTTGTTCTCCTCGACCACCAGCCCCGGCCACACGACATCCAGCAACTCGGACTTGGCGACGACCCGGTCGCGTCGCTCCACCAGCGCGAGCAGCAGGTCGAACGCCCGCGCGCCGACAGCGACCGGCGCACCGTCCTGCAGCAACCGGCGCTGGCGGGACTGCAACTCGAAGCGACCGAGCCTCAGCGTCGGTGGGTCGTCCATGGGACCGGAATCTAGCGCCTTCAGGACGTTTCAGGCCGGGTTTCAGCTGCCTTCAAGACTGAAAGGGGCCTGCGCGCCGACAGTTCACTCCATCGACAACGCACCCCTGAAGGAGAACCTGATGAACACCTCGATCAAGACCCGTGCCGCCGCCCTCGTCGCATCGATCTTCGTCACTTTCGCGAGTGTCTATGTCGTTGCCGACTACGCCTACCCCGAGGCACCGGCGACCCTGCTCGCTTCCGCCGCGCGGTGATACGTAAACCGTCACGCAGGAGGAGGCTGCGGCCACCCGCGCAGCACGGGCCGCATCTGTTCCCACGCCCCCGCTAGGCGCAGTACGCCGATGTCGTCGTGGCGCCGGCCGGCGATTTGCAGGCCGATCGGCAGCCCGGCGCTTGTGTGCCCGCAGCCGATGCTCGCCGCGGGTTGCTCGCTCATGTTGTAGGGCACCGTGAAGGCGATGTGCTCGAACGGGCGCTGCGGGTCGTTGAGCGGGCTCGCCCATTCCGCGGCGTACGCGGGCACCGGACTCACCGGCGAGAGCACGAAGTCGAAGGGCTGGCTGGCGGCGACCGCGGCCTCGCGCAGCGCCGCCATCTGGCTGTAACCGTGGAAGACCTCGCTCGCCGTCAGTCGGGCGCCGCTGGCGACCCACTCGCGGATGTAGGGCAGCACACGCTGCTGGCGCTCCGGCGGCAGCGCGCTGATTTCGAGCCACGAACGGATGCGCCAGAAGCGGTCCATGCCGTCGGCCATCGCACGCGTGCTGTAGGGCGGCATCGGCTCGACGATGGCACCGGCGCTCTCGAAGGAGCGCGCCGCCGCCTGCACCGCCGCGGCGGTTTCGGTGTCGACCGCGAGGCCCCAGCCGGCGTCCATCAGCAGCCCGATGCGCAGGCCGCGCAATTCGATACCTAGCGCGCTCCAGTCGATCGGCGCAAAGGGCAGGCTCGTCGCGTCGCGTGCATCGGGCCGGCTCAAGGCGTCCATCATCAGCGCGGCGCACGCCACACTGCGGGTCATCGGCCCGGCCACACGCCCGGCGTAGGCGGGCTGGATCGGCACCCGACCGTTGCTCGGCTTGAGGCCGAAGACACCGCAATACGACGCCGGCAGGCGCACCGAGCCGCCGATGTCGGTACCGAGGTGGAGCGGGCCGTAACCGGCGGCGGCCGCGGCGCCGGCGCCGGCGCTGCTGCCACCGGGCGTCTTGCCGAGGTCCCACGGGTTGCGCGCGAGGGCGTGAAAGCTCGACAGGCCCGAGGTCAGCATGCCGTAGTCGGGCATCGTGGTCTTGCCCAGGATCACCGCGCCCGCGGCCCGCAGGCGCGCTGCCGGCGGCGCGTCGTCGGCGGCCGGCCGCAGCACGCTGGCGGCGGTGCCGAGCGGCACCGGCACGCCCTTTGTCGCGATGTTTTCCTTGATCGTGGCCGGCACGCCGTCGAGTTTGCTCAGCGATTCGCCACGCGCCCAACGGGCTTCGGATGCACGCGCCATCACGAGCGCCGCGTCGGGGTCGAAGGCATAGGTCGCTTGCAGGTGCGGTTCCCAGCGCTCGATGTGGGCGATGACGGCCCGTGCCACGTCCACCGGAGACAGCTCACGCGAGCGGAACGCTGCCGCCAGTTCGGTCGCGCTCAGATGATGCAGCGCGCTCATCAGCCCTTCGGCAGGAAGCGCTTCAGGTTCACCGCCGCCTGCGCTCTCACCTTGCGGCGCAGCACCGGCGTCCAGCCCAGCAGCAGCCCGGGCAGGCCCAACGCCTGGCGCGACCAGGCCCAGAAGTCGAAACGGTCGCGGTGGCGAACGATGAGGTCGGCGTGGTCGAACTCGAACTCGGCGTCGATCCGGTTGTGGACCTGGCGGCCGGTAGCCGAGAACAGGTAGTGCGCTTCCCAGTGCGCGCTGCGCTCGGTGACTTGGCTCAGCTCGAGCTTCCACGCGGCGCGCGACTCGGGCTTCGACTTCGTGGCGGTGCACAACATGCGCCACATGGCGCCGATCTGCTGCCGGCCATCGAGCGCAAACGCTTCGTCGTCGAAACGTGCGTTCTCGGCGTAACAGGCCTGCATCGTGTCGGCATCGAGCTGCGCGAACGCGGCGTAAAAACGTTCGATGGCGGCCTTGCTCACGTCAACCCCGCAGTGCTCAAGGCGTGGCGCTCAGCCAGGCCACGGCAGACATGTCGTTGACGAAGATCGGCGAGCTGTTCCACAGGCCGCGCAGTCCTTTACGCGCGACCGCCACCTGCGCCCGGTTCCAGATCCAGGCATTGACCGCGTCGGTGGCGAGCTGACGCTGGATGTCACGCCACAGGCGCGCCTTCTCGTTGAAGTCGCTCGTCGCGGCGAGTGTCGCGACAAGGCCGCGGAAGGTGCTGCTGTCGTAGCCGAAGTAGTACTTCGGGTCGGCGTAGGCAGTGGCGAAGTCGAGCGGCTCGACGTGGTCGATGATCGTGAGGTCGAAGTTGCCTTTGAACGGCCCGGCGAGCCACTGCGCCCATTCGACGTTTTCGATCTTGGCCACGATCCCGACCTTCGCCAGCTGCGCCGCGATGATCTCGCCGCCCTTGCGTGCGTAAGCCGGCGGCGGCAGCGTCAGCGTGACGTTCAGCGGTGTCGTCACGCCCGCGTCCTTGAGCAGCGCCTTGGACTTCTCGGGGTTGAAGGGGTACATGCCGGTGAGGTCGAGGTAGCCGATGTCGGTCGGCACGAAGTGGCTGCCGATCGGCTTGCCGAGCCCCTCCTGCGCACCGTCGATGAAGGCCTTGCGGTCGATCGCGTGCGCGATCGCGCGCCGCACACGCAGGTCGTCGAAGGGTTTCTTGCGGTTGTTGATAGCGAGCAGGCCCTTGCCCGAGGTGTGGCCGATCTCGACCGTGAAACGCTTGTCGGCCTGGAATTGCTTGAGCGCCTGCAGCGCGCCGAAACGCGGCATCGCGTCGATGTCGCCCGCCAGCAGCGCAGCAACCTGCGCCGCGGGGTCGTTGATGAAGCGGAACGTCACCTTCTTCAGCTTCGCCTTCGCCGGCTCGCGGTATCCGTCCCACTTGACGAGCGTGACCGCGCTGCCCTTGTTCCAGCTCTCGAGCAGGTAGGGTCCGGTGCCGACGGGCTTGGCGGCGGTGGTGGCCGCCGTCTTGGGGTGCACGATCACGGCCGTGTTCTCGCCGAGGCGGAACGGCAGCGTCGAGTCGGGGTTGTTCAGCGTCAGGATCACGGTGTGCGCGTCGTGCGCCGTCACGCTCGAGATGTTGTCGAACAGCACGCGCTTGGCCTTGTTCGTGCTGCCCTCGGCCTTGGCGCGCTCGTAGCTGAACTTGACGGTCTCGGCGTCGAAGGGCGAGCCGTCGGAGAACGTGATGCCCTTGCGCAGCTTGAAGACATAACTCTTGCCGTCAGGCGTGTCGGTCCAGCCCTCGGCCAGCAGCGGCTTGACCGCGCCGTCCATCGAGATGCGTGTCAGGCCTTCGAGGATGTTGAGGTGCACGATCTCGCCGATCGCGGCGGCTGGCGCGATCGTCGGGTCGAGCCCCGGCGGCTCCAGGGTCATGCCGATGATGGCGCTGTCCTTGCGCGACTGGGCCAAGCCAGACGTGGCGACGAGTGCGCCCGACAGCGCGACCGCGGTGGCCAGGACAGTGGCCCAGCGCCGGCGTGATGTGTTCATGGTTCGACTCCTGATGTGAGGCCGGGAAAGCAATGGGGCGCATTCTGCGGCAAGCCGCGCTTGCTTCAGGCGGGCGCGCGCGGATGCATGCCTGGCAAGGCGGCGAGCAGGCGCCGGGTGTAAGGGTGCTGCGGGTCGCGGAACAGGGTGTCGGGCTCGCCTTTTTCGACGATGCGCCCGTCCTTGAGCACGATGACATCGTCGCAGACCAGGTCGACGACGCTCAGGTCGTGGCTGATGAAGAGGTAGGTGAGGCCGAACTGGTCCTGCAGGTCCTGCATCAGGTTGAGCACCTGCGCCTGCACCGAGACATCGAGCGCGCTCACCGGTTCGTCGGCCACGATCAGCTTGGGCCGCGTGATGAGCGCCCGCGCGATCGCGATGCGCTGGCGCTGGCCGCCCGAGAACTCGTGCGGGTACTTCGAAAGGTCGGCCGCGCGCAACCCGACCGCGTCGAGTGCCTCCACCGCGCGCGCCTGCTGTTCGGCGCGCGGGGCGCCGAGCAGCACGGCCAGCGGCTCGGCCACCGTCTGGAGCACGGTGCGGCGCGGGTCGAGCGAGCCGTACGGATCCTGGAACACCATTTGAACCTGGGCCCGTGCGCGCCGCAGCGCGGCCGGCGACAAGGTGTGCAGGTCCACCCCGTCGAGCAGCACACGCCCCGCGCTCGGCGCCTCCAGCGCCATCACCAGCCGCGCGAGCGTGCTCTTGCCCGAGCCCGATTCGCCGACGACACCCTGGCTGCGGCCGGACTGGAGCGTGAAGCTCACATCCGACAGTGCCTGCACCACCGGCGCTGCGGCCAGGAGATGCTCACGCGGCAGGCGGTACTGCTTGCAGAGCTTGTCGACGACGAGTAGCGCTGCGGTCAAGCGATGACCTCGGCTTTCAGGCAGCGCGCAAAGTGCGCCGGCGCGACTTCCACGTTCGGCGGCGCGGCGGCGCGGCAAGCGTCGATGACGAGCGCGCAGCGCGGGGCGAAGGGGCAGCCGGCGGGCATGTCGGCCAGCTCCGGCACGCGCCCCGGAATCGTGGCCAGGCGGGTGC
>DATDER010000129.1:0-3422 GCA_036523095.1 Rubrivivax sp. | reverse complement strand
GCCGGGCGCGAGATGCGCCTGAAGCAGGAGTACCTGCTCGTCAGCGCCTCGCTGCAGGACATGCTCGCGCGCCACCTGCGCGAGGGGCGCCCGCTGCACGAGTTCGGGCGCCAGAACAGCGTGCACCTGAACGACACCCACCCGGCGCTGGTGCCGGCCGAGCTGATGCGTCTCTTGATCGACGAGCACGGCCTGGTCTGGAGCGAGGCCTGGGCCATCACCCGCGAAGCGGTCAGCTACACCAACCACACCCTGATGCCCGAGGCGCTGGAAACCTGGGGCCTGCCGATGTTCGGCGCATTGCTGCCGCGCCACCTGGAGATCGTCTTCGAGATCAACAAGCGCTTCCTCGAGGAGGTCCGCAGCAAGTTCCCGGGCGACGAAGACCGCGTGCGCCGCATGTCGCTGATCGACGAGCACGGCGACCGCCGCGTGCGCATGGCGGCGCTGTCGATCGTCGCTTCGCACAAGGTCAATGGCGTCTCGGCGCTGCATTCCGACCTGATGGTGCAGACCATCTTCGCCGACTTCGCGGCGCTCTATCCGGACCGCTTCACCAACGTCACCAACGGCGTGACGCCACGGCGCTGGCTGATGCAAGCCAATCCGGGCTTGTCGGCGCTGATCGATGCGCAGATCGGTAGCGCGTGGCGGGGCGACGCGGCGGGCCTGTCGGCGCTGGCGCCGCACGCCGGCAAGAAGGCGCTCGGTACGGCCTTCCTGAAGGTCAAGCATCAGAACAAGGTTCGCCTGGCGACGTTGGTGCGGCGCGAGCTGGGCCTGGTCATCGACCCGGCGAGCCTGTTCGACGTGCACATCAAGCGCATCCACGAGTACAAACGCCAGCTCCTGAACCTACTGCACGTCGTGGCGCGCTACCAGGCCCTCGTCGCCGACCCTGCTGCGGCGCTCGTGCCCCGCACGGTGGTCTTCGCCGGCAAGGCCGCGTCGGCCTATCACACCGCCAAGCTGATCGTGCAGCTGATGCATGACGTAGCGCGGGTGGTCAACAGCGATCCCCGCATCAGCGACCGGCTGAAAGTCGTGTTCCTGCCCAACTACAGCGTCTCGCTGGCCGAGGTGATCCTGCCCGCGGCGGATCTCTCCGAGCAGATCTCCACCGCCGGCACCGAGGCCTCCGGCACCGGCAACATGAAGTTCGCGCTCAACGGCGCGCTGACGATCGGCACCTGGGACGGTGCCAACATCGAGATGGCGCAGGCGATGGGCGAAGACAACATGTTCGTCTTCGGCCTGCGCGCCGACGCCGTGGCGCGCATCAAGTCGCTCGGCTACGACGCACGCCTGCATGTCGAGGAGAACCCGCAACTGCGCGCGGTACTCGACGCCATCGGCGGCGGCCTGTTCTCGCCCGGTGAACCCGAGCGCTACCGCGGCCTGGTCGACGGCCTGCTGCATCACGACCACTACATGCTGCTGGCCGACTTTGCGGACTACGTTGCCGCCCAGACGCACGTCGATGCCCTGTACCGCGACCCGGCCGCGTGGGCCGCCCGGGCGCTGGTCAACGTCGCGGCGATGGGCGCCTTCTCGTCGGACCGCACGATCCGCGACTACGTCCAGAAGATCTGGACGGCGCCGCCGCGATGACGCCCGCATGCTGAGCGCCGCCGACGCGAGCGCCCTGGTCAGCGCCAGGCACACCGATCCGTTCGCGGTGCTCGGCCTGCACGCGGACACAGAGGGCGCTCTGTGGTTGCGCGCGATGCTGCCGGGTGCCTCGGCAGTGGTGGTGCTCGATGCCGTCTCAGGCAAGCGCGTCGCGGCCCTCTCCCTGCGCGACGAGGCGGGCCTGTGGGAGGCATTGATCCCGCGGCGCCGCAAGCGCTTCGACTACCGCCTGCAAGTGCAGTGGGGCAGCGGCGCGGGTGGAACCTACGCCGACGCTTACGCCTACGGCCCGCTGATCGCCGACGCCGACCTGCACTTCTTCGGCGAAGGCTCGCACCTGCGCCCATTCACGATGCTGGGTGCCCATGCCCTGTCGGTCGACAAGGTGGAGGGCGTGCGCTTTGCGGTCTGGGCCCCGAACGCGAAGCGCGTCTCGGTGATCGGCGACTTCAATGCCTGGGACGGCCGTCGCCACCCGATGCGCTCGCGCGGCGGCGGCGGCGTTTGGGAGATCTTCGTTCCGCATGTGGCTTTCGGTGAGCGCTACAAGTTCGAGCTGCTGGGCCACGACGGCACGCTCCTGCCGCCCAAGGCCGATCCCTACGCCTTCGCGGCCGAGACGCGGCCGTCGACGGCCAGCATCGTCGCGCCGCTGCCGCCGGCGCGCGCTTTGCCGACAGATCGCGCTGCGGCCAATGCGCGCCACGCGCCGGTGTCGATCTACGAGCTGCATGCCGGCTCCTGGCGCCGCCATCCAGACGGCACGCTGCATTCGTGGGACGAACTCGCCGCGGCGCTGCCGGCCTATGTCGCCGACCTTGGCTTCACGCATGTCGAATTGCTGCCGATCAGCGAGCATCCCTTCGACGGCTCTTGGGGCTACCAGACCCTGGGCCTGTACGCGCCGAGCTCGCGTTTCGGCCCGCCCGAAGGCTTCGCGCGCTTCGTCGCCGCCTGCCGCGCGCACGGCCTGGGCGTGCTGATCGACTGGGTGCCGGCGCACTTTCCGTCGGATGCGTTCGGCCTGGCGCGCTTCGACGGCACGGCGCTGTACGAGTACGCCGACCCGCGCGAGGGCTTCCACAACGACTGGAACACGCTGATCTACAACTTCGGCCGCCACGAAGTGAAGAACTTTCTCGTCGGCAATGCGCTGTACTGGATCGAACGCCATGGCGTCGACGGCCTGCGGGTCGACGCGGTGGCCTCGATGCTCTACCGCGACTACTCACGCCAGGCGGGGCAGTGGATCCCGAACGCGAAGGGTGGGCGCGAGAACCTCGAAGCGATCGCCCTGCTGCAGCGAACAAACGAGGTCATCGGTGCCGAATGCCCCGGCGCGATCACGCTGGCCGAGGAGTCGACCGCCTACCCGGGTGTCAGCGCACCGACGTATGCCGGCGGCTTGGGCTTCCACTACAAGTGGAACATGGGCTGGATGCACGACACGCTCGAGTACATGCGCGAGGACCCTGTGCACCGGCGTTGGCACCACGACAAGATGAGCTTCGGCCTCGTCTACGCGTTCAGCGAGAACTTCGTGCTGCCACTGTCGCACGACGAGGTCGTGCATGGCAAGGGCTCGATCCTCGGCCGCATGCCAGGGGACGCCTGGCAGCGCTTCGCCAACCTGCGTGCCTACTACGGCTTCATGTGGGGCCACCCGGGCAAGAAGCTCCTGTTCATGGGCCAGGAGTTCGCACAAGGCGCCGAGTGGAACGCGCAGCAGAGCCTCGACTGGCACCTGCTGGAGATCGGCTGGCACAAGGGCATGCAGCTCCTGGTCAAGG
>DATDER010000128.1:0-3436 GCA_036523095.1 Rubrivivax sp. | reverse complement strand
GCTATTCGACGCTCTACGGCTCCCTGATTTTTTCACAGGAAGGGTGGAAGGGCGGAAGGTTGGGGGCGCCAAGCCGAGCCGGCTTTCGCGTCGCTCCCTACGTCTTCGTATGGGTCATGCGGCAACGGCAACTTTGAAAGCAACGCAGAGCTCTGAACGATGTGGCGCCCCGCACTCTCGCTTCCGCCCTTCCGATCTTCCTGTGAAAAAATCTCGGAAGCGTTCGGCGACTGTCGATTTCGTCGGAGGGGAGGCCGGGGTTTCGTTTTGGGCGAGGCCGCCCAGCTGGGCGGCCCGTGACCTCCCGTGACCAGGCCTACCCACCAATCGCATCAAGCTGTGCGCAGTAGCTCTTCGCGGGTGATCACGTCGCCGGCGACGAAGGCGCGGCGGAGTTGTTCGACGTATTCGAGGGCCGGGGGCACGTTGGCCACCGCGTAAGCTTCCAGCAGTAGCCGGCGCTCGGCCCGCGCCAGGCGCCCGTCCAGGATGGCAGCCGCGGCGAGCACACGCAGCGCGATGCGACGCTCCGCGTCCTCGAGCGGCGCCAGTGCGCGCAAGAAGGCACTCGAGTCGTCGAGCTCCAGCCCTGCCGCAGGCTCACCCAGCCGCTGGCGCACCGCGCGCAGGATGGCCACGTGATTGGGGTGCAGCTCGCGCGTGCGCACGACGGCGCTGCCCACGGCGTGCTGAATCGCAGCGACCAGCTGCGGCGACGGCGACGGCTCGCCTTCTAGCACCGCGCTCAGCATCTCGACCGCAGCAGAGGGTCCCATCACGCGAATGCGCGCCTCGCGCAGCACCGACCAGCACACCAGCCCGTTCCAGACCGCGTTGATGGGAACGGCCGCAAACGCCAGCAAGTGGCGAGTCGCGAAGCGCCCCAGCGCGCGCTGCAAGATGGCCTTGAACAGGAAGTTGCTGACCGAGATCTTCAGCTTGTAGATCAGCGAGGCCACCAGAAGCTGCGCCTTGCTGGCTTCGCGGTGCGGGTTGACGCCGAACGTCGCTTCCGGCGGATTGGGTAATTCGAGCGCCGCCCGGGCCAGCGCCAGCGCCACCTCGGCGTTGGCGTCGGCGCGCAGCTCCAGCCCTGCCACCGCCGCCAGCCGGCGCACCGCGCGCAACGAGTCCCAGTACAGGTAGGCGATCTCGAGCACGGCGAACACGATCGCGGCGACGCCGAATACGCCCCAGTAGGAGGCACGCTGCGCCAGCGTCGCGTGCTCGGGCATCGGCCCCAAATGGCCGTGCGCGTACAGCTCGCCAAAGCCGGTAGCTACCGCGTTGAGCACTCCCGCCAGTGCCGCCCGTAACACGGCCCCACGCTCCACCCGCCGCAAGGCCGCGCGCTCCACCGGGTTGAGCACGTGGATCGGATCGTCGGCGCTAGCGGCCGCTTCGGCGCCGCCCTGCAGCAAGCTGATACCGAGCCGCTCGAGCAAGGGAGAGGGAGCCTTTGACCTGGACACGCTCAAGCTGCGGCGGAGCTGCCCTCGGTCCGCAGGTCGGTCAGGATCGCGTCGACGTTATGCTTGGCGTCCCCGAACAGCATGCGGGTGTTTTCCTTGAAGAACAGCGGATTTTCGACGCCCGCGTAGCCGCTGGCCATACTGCGCTTCATCACCACCGTGGTCTTGGCCTTCCAGACCTGCAGCACCGGCATGCCGTAGATGGGGCTGGAGGTATCGTCGAGCGCGCCCGGATTGACGATGTCGTTGGCGCCGATCACCAGCACCACGTCGGTCTCCGGAAAGTCGTCGTTGATCTCGTCCATCTCGAGCACGATGTCGTAAGGCACCTTGGCCTCGGCCAGCAGCACGTTCATGTGTCCCGGCAAGCGGCCCGCCACCGGATGGATGGCGAAGCGCACGAGCGCCCCGCGCTTGCGCAGCAGCTCGGCGATTTCGAACAGCGCGTACTGGGCGTGGGCGACGGCCATGCCATAGCCGGGGACGACCACCACCTTCGTGGCCGCCCGCAGCAGCGCCGCCGTGTCGGGCGGCGTGATGCTGGTGACCTCACCTTCGGGCTCGCCTGCCGAGCGGGCGGGCTTCGCTCCCTCGTCGGCCCCGAAGCCGCCGAAGATCACGCTCAGGAACGAGCGGTTCATGGCGCGACACATGATGTAGCTGAGGATGGCGCCGCTCGAGCCGACCAGAGCACCGGTGATGATCAGCAGGTCGTTACTGAGCATGAAGCCCGCGGCCGCCGCCGCCCAGCCCGAGTAGCTGTTGAGCATCGAGACCACGACCGGCATGTCGGCGCCACCGATGCCCATGACCAGGTGCACGCCGACCAAGCCGGCGATGCCGGTCATGATCAGCAGCGGCGGCAAGCCCTCGTCCAGCGAGACGCCGACGAAGCGCAGCGCCAGCACCACGCACACGGCGAGCAGCCCTGCATTGAGGGCGTGCCGCCCGGGCAAGAGCAGCGGCTTGCTGCGCAGGCTGCCGCGCAACTTGAGGAAAGCGATGATCGACCCGGTAAAGGTCAGCGCGCCCACGAACACGCCGACGAAGATCTCGATCTCGTGCAGCAGCTGCTCGGTCGGCGAGGGCTGTGCGTGTCCGCCCAGGTAACTGGCGATGCCGACCAGCACGGCCGCCAGACCTACGAAGCTGTGCAGGATGGCCACCAGCTCCGGCATCCCGGTCATGGCCACGCGCGCCGCTAGCAACGAGCCGATGCCGGCGCCGACCGCGATCGCGCCGGCCAGTAGCCCGAAGCTCGAGACCTGCGACAGCGCCGTGATCGCCACCGCGAGCAGCATGCCTGCCACCCCGAAGCCGTTGCCGCGCCGCGCGGTGGCTTGAGTGCTCAGCCCGCCGAGGCTGAGGATGAACAGCACACCCGCTACCAGGTAGCAAACGGTGACGAGACTCGTCGGGATCGCCATGAGCTACCTCTGGAACATCTTGAGCATGCGCTGCGTGACTAGAAAACCACCGGCGATGTTGATGGTGGCGATCAGTACCGCCACTGCCGACAAGATCGCCACCGGGGACTCGATGGGGCCGGAAATCTGCAGCATGCCACCGACCAGGATGATGCCGCTGACGGCGTTGGTGACGCTCATCAGCGGCGTGTGCAGCGCCGGCGTCACGTTCCACACCACCTGCCAGCCGATGAAGCAGGCGAGCACGAACACGGTGAGATGACCAACGAACGCCACGGGCGCGAACGCACCGGCCAGCACCAGCGCCAGGAGCGCGGCCACGATCACGCCGAGCGATGCCTTGCCGTTGCCCTCTTTCCTGGCGAGGGGTGGAGGGACGCTGGGCGCGCGCTCCTTGCGTTCGATGGGCTTGGCCGGCGCCGTGGGCGGAGGCGGCCAGAGCAGCTCGCCGTGGCGCAGCACGATCGCGCCGCGCACGACCTCGTCGTCGAGATCGATGTGGAAGGCCTTGCCGCCGCCCATGTCGGCCAACAGATG
>DATDER010000127.1:0-4209 GCA_036523095.1 Rubrivivax sp. | reverse complement strand
GCACCGGCGGCGCCGTGAACGCTGCCGCCGCGGGCGTCGCGGCCCCGCCCGCGCCGTAGGCGAAGAACCCCCGGCCCGACTTGCGCCCGAGCAGGCCGCCATCGACCATCTCGCGCTGCACCAGCGACGGCACGTAGCGCTTGTCAAAGAAATTGGCTTCATAGACCGAATTCGTGACCGCGAAGTTGGTGTCGTGGCCGATCAGGTCGATCAATTCGCACGGCCCCATGCGGAAGCCCGCCGCGCGCAGACAGGTGTCCAGCACCTGCGGCGTGGCGGCCTGCTCCAGCAGCAGCGCCAGCGCTTCGGCGTAGTAGGGGCGCGCGATGCGGTTGACGATGAACCCGGGTGTCGAGCGTGTGTGCACCGGCACCTTGCCCCAGGCCCGGGCAAGCTCGAAGACAGCCGCGGCCACGGCGCCGTCGGTGTGCAGGCCCGACACCACCTCGACCAGCTTCATCAGCGGCACCGGGTTGAAGAAGTGCATGCCGACGAGGCGGCCCGGGTGCGCGAGGCCGTTGGCGATGGCGGTCACGGAGATCGACGAGGTGTTGGTGGCCAGCACGCAGTCGGCGGCAACCGAAGCTTCGAGTTGCTTGAAGAGTGCGCGCTTGGCGTCGAGGTTCTCGACGATGGCTTCGACCACCAGCCCGGTGTTGCGTGCCGCTTCGAGCGTGGCAACCGGCTCGAAGCGCGCCAGCGTGGCCCGCGCGCCGTCGGCATCGAGTTTGCCTTTGGCGACCAGGCCGTCCAGCGTGGCTGCCAGCTGCGCTTTGGCCTGCGACGCCGCGCCTTCGCGGCTGTCGAACAGAAGCACCGCGTGGCCTGCCTGCACGGCCACCTGCGCGATGCCCGTGCCCATGATGCCGGCGCCGACCACCAGCACCGGGGCGCCGCCGAGCGACAGCGTGCTCACCGTGGCACCCAGTTCGGCGGCCGCTTCCCCAGAAACGCGGCAAAACCTTCGCGCGCTTCATCGGTGCCGCGCACACGCGCGATCGTCTGCGCCGTCAGCTCGCGCACGTCGGGGGAGATGGGCCCGACTTCGAGCTGTGCCAAGAGCTGCTTGATCTCGCGCTGCGCGTTCGGCCCCCCGGCCAGCAGTTCGGCGACCGTGCTGTCGACGGCGCCATCGAGGGAATCGCCCGCGACGGCCTGCTGCACGAGCCCGATGGCCAGCGCTTCGGCGGCCGCGATGCGCGTCGTGCTGAGCGCCAGGCGCCGCGCCTGGCGCGGGCCCACGGCGTTGAGCACATAAGGCCCGATGACCGCGGGCAGGATGCCAAACCTGGCTTCGCTGACCGAGAAGGTGGCATTGTCGGCGGCGATCGCGATGTCGCAGGCACACACGAGGCCCACGCCGCCGCCGAGCGCCGCCCCTTGCACCCGCGCTACGGTGGGCTTGGGGCAGCGCTCGATGCGGGCCAGCATGGCGGCAAATCGGCGTGCATCCTCGACGTTCCACTCGAGCGACGCGGTGCTCGCGCGCTGCATCCATTGCAGGTCGGCGCCGGCGCTGAAGTGTTTGCCGTCACCGGCGAGCACGATGACGCGCACGCTGGTGTCATCGCTCAGCTGCGCGAACGCGGTGTCGAGCTCGCCGATCATCGTTTCGTCGAAGGCGTTGAACACGGCCGGGCGTGACATCGTCAGCTGCACCACGCCGGCGGCGCACGGGCTGAGGGTCAGGGTGTCGAAGAGGGACTTCAATACGTCTCCAGGTGCAGGCGGCCGTCCATTTTCAGGCTTGCGGCCACCGTCTCCCATGACAGGCCGGCGCGCTGCGCCACGTCGCGCAGCGCCTGCACGACACCTTCTTCCATGCTCTTCAGGCCGCAGACGTAAAAGTAGGCGTTGGGGTCGGCCAGCAGCGCGGCCACGTCGGCGGCCCGTTCGCGGATCCGGTCCTGCACGTAGCGTTTGGGTTCGCCGGGCGTGCGCGAGAACGCGAAGTGGATGTCGATGAAGTCCTTGGGCAGGTTCTGCAGCGGACCGAAGTACGGCAGTTCCTGTTGTGTGCGGGCACCGAAGAAGAGCATCAGCTTGCCACCTGCGAAGGCACCCGACTTCACGATCCTGCGCCGCCATTCGGTCATCGCCCGCATCGGCGCGCTGCCGGTGCCGGTGCAGATCATCACGAGGTGGCTCTTGGGGTGGTTGGGCATCAGGAAGCTGGTGCCGAAGGGGCCGATGACCTGCACGGAATCGCCCACCTGAAGGTCGCACAGGTAGTTGCTGGCCACGCCGCGCACGGGCCGGCCCTGGTGGTCCTCGAGCACCCGCTTGATCGTGAGCGACAGGTTGTTGTAACCAGGCCGCTCGCCGTTGCGCGGGCTGGCGATCGAATACTGGCGCGCGTGGTGCGGGCGGCCCGAGTTGTCGTTGCCGGGCGGCAGGATGCCGATCGACTGGCCTTCGAGGACCGGGAAGTGTTGCGTGCCGAAGTCCAGCACGAGGTGGTGGGTGTCGTACTCGCGCCCGACCTCGGTGACGCGCACGTTGCCGGTGACCTTGGCGGTGATGAACGGTCGGGCCGCTTTCGGACCATAGAGGTTGGTATGGGCTTGCTCGGCAGACCACGGCGGGAGCACGGCGCCAGGCGACACGATCGCCGGCGGCGCGGTGGGTGAGGGCGCGGGTGCCTGGGCAGGCGCCGTGTCGGCAGGCAACTCGTCCCACCCCAGCTGCGCCTCGACGCTGTAGGCCTGCACTCGCGGCAGACTGCGCCAGTTGTCGATCGAGCCCGTAGGGCAGGGCGCGATGCAGGCCATGCACAGATTGCACTTGTCGACATCGACGACGTAGTTGCGGTCGTCGTGCGTGATCGCGCCGACAGGGCAGGTCGCCTCGCAGGTGTTGCAGCGGATGCAGATCTCGGGATCGATCAGGTGTTGCCTGATGACGGTGACGTCGGAGCCGCCCACGTCGGGCCCTCAGTTGAAGCGAACGTAGTCGAAGTCCACCGGCTGGCGGTTGACGCCCATCGCGGGCGGCGCGATCCAGTTTGCAAAGCGGCCCGGGTCGACCACACGCCCCATCAGGCTGGCGACGAAGGCGCGGTCCTCGCGCGTGGGCAGCCACTGGTCGACGTGGGCGGCCCACTCGGCGCTGCTGAGTACCCGTCCGTCGGGCGAGATCTTCACGCCCGACAGCGCGCCGATGTTGCGGTGGAAGGCCTTGTGCGGCACTGTCAGCCGGTGCGGCAGGCCGGCTTTCTCAAGCACCTTGTTCCAGCGCCCGATACCGGCGACAGAGTCCTTGATGAAGTCGTCGCGCAGCACTTCGTTCAGCGCGTTCAGCATCGGTACGTCCTTCTCCACGAGCTGGCCGTTCTCGGCCACCGTGACGCGGTAGGTCTGGCCCTTGAGCACATGGTCGTCCAGGCGCTTGCCTTCCTCGAAGCGGCCCTTCAGACCCGTCGAGTAGAACGTCGCGGCGTTGCTGGACTGGTCGGCGCCGAAGAGGTCGATCGTGACGCTGTAGTGGAAGTTGAGGTAACGCTGCAAGGTGGGCAGGTCGATCACGCCGGCGGCGCGCAGCTTGCCCACGTCGTCGGTCTTGAGTTCGTTCATCGCCTGTGCGGTGCGCTGGATCACGCGCGAGACGCCGGACTCGCCGACGAACATGTGGTGCGCTTCTTCGGTGAGCATGAACCTGGTCGTGCGCGCGAGCGGGTCGAAGGCACTTTCGGCCAAGGCGCACAACTGGAACTTGCCGTCACGGTCAGTGAAATACGTGAACATGAAAAACGCGAGCCAGTCGGGTGTCTGCTCGTTGAAGGCACCGAGGATGCGCGGGTTGTTCTCGTCGCCGCTGCGGCGCTCGAGAAGTGCCTCGGCCTCTTCGCGCCCGTCGCGGCCGAAGTGCTTGTGCAGCAGGTAGACCATCGCCCACAGGTGGCGGCCTTCTTCGACGTTGATCTGGAACAGGTTGCGCAGGTCGTAGAGGCTCGGCGCGGTCAGCCCCAGATGGCGCTGCTGCTCCACGCTCGCCGGCTCGGTGTCGCCCTGCGTCACGATGATGCGGCGCAGGTTGGCACGGTGTTCGCCCGGTACGCTGTCCCAGGCCTTTTCGCCCTTGTGGTCGCCGAAGTGGATCTCGCGCTCGGCGCTGCCGGGGTTCAAGAAGATGCCCCAACGGTAGTCGCGCATCTTCACGAAGTCGAAGTGCGCCCAGCCTTGCGGGTCGACGCTGATCGCGGTGCGCAGG
>DATDER010000126.1:0-2808 GCA_036523095.1 Rubrivivax sp. | reverse complement strand
CTAGGCAAAAGTTTGACGCCTGGTTGTCGTGTTGACGACAATGCTAGGGTCGGCCCGCAGGGGAGTGTCCCGGGGCTCGCGCTGCCACCGGACCGTCCCTTGCCCACTTCTGCCGAACGCCGATCCCTGCCTGCGGCGCCGCTGCGCCAACGCTCGCGCCGCGCCAGCAGCGAAGAGTTGCGCCGCGTGCCGTGGTGGTCGCAGCTCGACGCGGTCGAGCGCGAGCGTGTTGCGATCGACATGCAGGTGGCCGAGGCCGAAGTCGGCGAGATCCTGTGCCGCATCGGCCGTCCGGCGACGCTCTGGCTCGGCGTGGTCGAGGGCCTGCTGAAGATGAGCAACGACAGCGCTGGCGGCGCGCCGATCACCTTCACCGGGGTTCCTTCGGGGGCCTGGTTCGGCGAAGGCACCCTGCTCAAGCGCGAGTCCTACCGCTACAACATCGAGGTCTTGCGCAAGAGCGTGGTGGCCGGCCTGCCGATCGCGACCTTCGAATGGTTGCTCGAGCGCAGCATTCCGTTCAACCGCTACCTGATGAACCAGTTGAACGAACGCCTGGGGCAATTCATCGCGGCACGCGAGATCGACCGCCTGGCCGACGCCGACACCAAGGTCGCGCGCAACCTGGGCTCGCTGTTCCACCCGGTGCTGTACCCAGGCGTGGGCGAGGTGCTGCGCATCACGCAGCAGGAGCTGGGCTATCTGGTGGGTCTGTCGAGGCAGCGCGTCAACGAGGCGCTGACGCGGCTGCAGGCGCGCGGCTGGATACGCGTCGAGTACGGCGGGGTGCGCGTGCTCGACCTGGCGGCGCTGCAGCAGGCGCGGCCGGGCTAGCCGGCCGGCCGTCGCGGCCGCCGGTCAGAACGGCTGGCCGTTGGCCAGGTTGCCGCCCACCGAGGTGCCATTGCCCCAGAAGGGCAGGGCCGTGTTCTGGGCCGCGTTGTTGCCACGCAGAAGGATGGGGCCATTGGTCGTGAAACCTGTGCCGCGGTTCTTGAACGACACCGAGTCGGTGATCGACGACATACCGACAACGTAGAAGCCGTCGTTTCCGTTGCCGCGGGCCGCCGATGACGAAATGACTGCGCCGTCGAGGAAGATGCCATTCGACATGTGGCGCTCGGCGCTGACGCGGGTGACGAACGACTGCTTGTGGAGTCCGGAGCCGAAGATGCCGTACGCGTTGTGCTCGAGCCTCAGGTCGACGAAGCTGTTGCCGCCTTCTTGCACGTAGATGCCGCTGGACTGGAAGCCACGCACGGTGCCGTTGCGCACGGTGGCGTCGCCGGCGAGGATCTGGATGCCCTGCGCGCTGCTTGCGTAGCCCATCGAGCACATGGCGCCGGCCGGCTGCATGTCCGGGCAGGTCATCGGCCCGCTGACCATGTAGCCGTTCAGGTCCAGCGTGACGTTGGGCACGCTGATGACGATGCCCTTCAGGCCCGCGGGCACATTCAGGTTGGCCGTCAGCTTGTAGCTGCCCGGTTGGTCGATCGTGATCGGGTAGACGCCGTTCTTGGGCGAAGAGATGGCGGTTTGCGCGCAGGCGCCATCGGCGGCGGCCAGGGCGAGCGTGGCGAGGATGAAGCGTTGCATGGCGAGACTCCTGTGAGGGTTGAGGTTGGAGGACAGCGCTGTGCTGCTGACCGCCAGTCTCGGCAGGCCTCGTTTCAATGCCGCTTCGCGCTGCAGGGCGCCGCGTTTCATTTGTTCATCGCGCAAGCTGGCACGGCTGCGCGCCTTCAAACCAGCCTTGTCAACGCCGGCTGCAGCCGCTCCAAGGCCGCACGCGACGCCGGATGCGCGCGCATGAACTCGAAGTCGGCGAACTCGAAACCGGGGCCTACGGTCGCCCCGACATAGGCGAACTCGGCCAGCGGCTCGGCCGCCTGCCACCAGCGCGCCGGCACCACGTGGCGTGCGCCGAGCCGCGCGTCGCCGGCAGCCAGGTCGACCGACGACAACGCGTCGAGCGAGGGCGGCATCAGCCACAGCCTGAGCGGCCCGCCTTCGAGCAGGTGCCAGGCCTCGTCGAAGCGCACGCGTGCCAGGCGCTGAATTCGCCGGCCGCGACCACGAAGTCGATACTGGTCAGCGCACTGCGCAAACCGCGCCCGTCCTGCGGGCTGACCGGGTCGGCGGACCGGAACAGCTCGCGGTACCAGCCGCCTTCGGGGTGGGGCCGCAGCGCAAGCTGGGCCACCAGCGCGCCGGCCCGACCGCCTGGTGGTGCGCGCGCGCTCAAGGGTTGCTGACGCCGGCCGCGACATGCCCTGCCGGTACGTGCGGCGCGGCGTTGTCGATGTGGCCGGTCTGGTCATCGAAGAAGAAGTCGGGCTCGAACTCGCGCAGGAACTCGCCCTTTGCCAGGCCACCGAGGAACATCGCCTCGTCGACCTCGATGTGCCAGTCCATCAAGGTGCGGATCGCGCGTTCGTGAGCGGGCGCGCTGCGGGCCGTGACCAGGGCGGTGCGCACCCGCATCGCCCGCGCCGGCGCCTGCTGCAGGCGCTGCAGGGCGAGCAGGAGCGGCTTGAAGGGGCCGGGGGCCATGGGCGTCGACGCCCGCGCCCGCTCGTGCGCCTGGAAGGCGGCCAGGCCGGCGTCCTGGTAGACACGCTCTGACTCGTCGGAAAACAGCACCGCATCGCCGTCGAAGGCGATGCGCACCTCGTCCGGGTGGGCGTCAGACGCGCGGGCCGAATGCGGGTAGACGCGCGCGGCCGGCACGCCCGCGCCCAGCGCCGAGCGCACGTCGGCCTCGTTGGTCGACAGGAACAGGTGGGCGTTCAGCGGCTTCAGGTAGCG
>DATDER010000125.1:0-12696 GCA_036523095.1 Rubrivivax sp. | reverse complement strand
GGCTACCTGCAGCGCAGCTTCATCGGTTGTGTCAGCGACGTCGACCAGCGCGAGGCACGCGAGGTCGGCGAGAAGGCGGTGCAGTTCGCTTTCACCGCCGGGCGCGACGGCTCGGTCGCGATCAAGCGCACGGGCACCTACTCGGTCGACTACGAGCTGTTGCCGCTCAGTGCCGTGGCCGGCAAGACGCGCACGATGGAAGACGAGTTCATCAGCGCCAGCGGCACCGACGTGACCGACGCCTTCCGGCTCTACCTGCGCCCGCTGCTGGGGTCCGGCATGCCGGATGCCTTCCGCCTGCGGCCGAATCCGGTGGCCAAAGTCCTGCGGCCGTGACGCCGTCGTTGCCGCCAGCGGTCAGCGGGGAACGTTTCGAGTTCGACAGTGGCGCTGGGCGCCTGAGCGGCTACGCCGCCGGGCCTGCGCACGGCATCCCCTTGCTGCTGGTGCACAGCGTCAATGCCGCGGCCTCGGTGGCCGAGGTCCGGCCGCTGTTCGAACACGCCCGGGCGCAGCGGCCGGTGTATGCACTCGACCTGCCCGGATTCGGCTTTTCCGAGCGCAGCGACCGCGCCTACACGCCGCGTCTGATGACCGACGCGCTGCATGCCGCCGTGGCGCAGATCGCGCGCCGGCACAGTGCGATTGCCATCGACGCGATGGCCTTGTCCCTGTCCTGCGAGTTCCTGGCGCGGGCGGCGGCCGAAGCGCCGGCCGGCTTTCGCCGCCTGGCCCTCGTCAGCCCGACCGGATTCAGCGGCCAGCGCCGGCGCCGCGGGCCGCCTGGCAGTACCTTGGCCATGCCCTGGCTGCACGCGGCATTCACCGGGCCCGGCTGGGGCGGTGCGCTGTTCCGCCAGCTCACGCGGCCGGGCGTCGTGCGGTACTTCCTGCGCCGCACTTTCGGCCGTGCGCAGATCGACGAGGCACTCTGGCGCTACTGCGTCCTGAGCGCGCAGCAGCCCGGCGCGGAACACGCGCCGCTGCACTTCCTGTCGGCCAGCCTGTTCAGCAAGGACATCAACAACGTCTACGAATCGCTGCAGCAACCGGTGTGGATGAGCCACGGCGTGCGCGGCGACTTCGTCGACTACCGTGGCAAGGACACGGTCGAAGACCGTGCGAACTGGCGCTTCAGCGTCTTCGACACCGGGGCGCTGCCGTACTTCGAGAAACCGGCCGAGTTCTGCGCCGGCCTCGACCACTTCCTCGCCTGAGGGGATCGCCCAGCGCCTTCGTCAAGATCCCTCGGGCGCGCGTCCAAAAGGCTTGGACTGGCGTACAAGGCAGCGGTTGAACCACAAGGAGAGCGGGATGAGGAAGACAACACAAATCGCGGCCGGGCTGTTCGCATTGGCCGCAGCGGGCTTTGCGGTGGTGGCGATCGGGCAGGCGACCGTGCCGCCGGGGCCGAACAAGCTGGTCTTCCCCGAAGGCTGGGACAAGGGTGTTATGTACGCCACCGTCGACCGCTACGACACCAAGCAGTACCGCGAGTTCTACGCCAGCGCCGAGGTCGTGAAAGCCGCGCGCGAAGGCAAGCCGTTGCCCGACGGCGCGCTGCTCACGCTGGCGGCCTACGCGGCCAAGGTCGATGCCGCGGGCGTGCCGCTGAAAGACGCCAACGGCCGCTTCATCAAGGACCGGCTCGTGGCCGTGAACTCGATGCAGAAGAAGGCTGGGTGGGGCGCCGACATTCCCGAGCCGGTGCGCAACGGCGACTGGATCTACCAGTCCTTCACGCCCGACGGCAAGGTCAACGACAAGGCCAACCTGACGGCGTGTTACCAGTGCCACCTGCCGTTTGCCAAGGAAGACTACCTGACGAACATGGCCAAGTTGTCGGGCAGGTTCCCGTCCGAGGCGCAGGCGGTGGCCAAGACGGGTCCGACCGAGGTCGCGATCGCCGGCTTCGCTTTCGGGCCCGGCACGATCAAGGTCAGCGCGGGGCAGAAAGTCACCTGGACCAACGTCGACGACACGCCGCACCAGATCAGCGTCGTCGGCACGAGCCAGCGCAGCGACGTGATGCTGAAGGGCCAGGCCGCGACGCTGCAGTTCGACGCCGCCGGCAACATCGCCTACATCTGCGGCCTGCACCCGACGATGAAGGGCGTCATCGAGGTCGCGGCCAGGAATTGAAAGTCGTCGGCTCAGCCGCAGCGCGCACCCGCAGCACGGCTGAACGCCGCACCGCGCCAGGCCGTCCAGGCTCCCGCGGCCGTGACCTGAAGACCCGCCGGCGTGTGTTGCAGGGTCAGCGCCCGACCTTCCGAGGCCAGGACCCGCAGGTCTTGGCCACTGAGGGTGCCCGACAGCGACACCGCCGTCCCGGCGGCCGACAAGCTGCCTTGCACACGCTGGTAGGTCTGCTGCAGTTGCAGGCTGCCGCCGCGCGGCCCGCACCAGAGGCCCTGCACGCTGGCCGGTACCACCCACAGGTGGAGCCGGCTGAGCTTCTCGCGGCCGACGGGCTTGTCGGGCACGTCCAGCGTGCGGGTCTCGTCGGGTGCCCAGTCGCCCAGGTCCCAGTCGTGCGAGACGATGCGCGTGCCGGGTTTCAACGCCAGCAGGGCGGGGCGCAATTGCAGATTCACCTCGGGCAGCAGGTACATCGTGACCACGGTCGCGGACGACAAGTCGGTCTTGAACAGGTCCTGCTCCAGGAACTCGGCGCGCGCGGCCACACCCGCCTTGGCGGCGGTGCTGCGGCTGCGCTGCACCAGGTCGGGCACGATCTCGACGCCCAGGCCGCTGGCGCCGAAACGCCTCGCCGCGGTGATGACGATGCGGCCATCGCCGGAGCCGAGGTCGATGATGTGGTCGCGCGGGCCGACGTGGGCCAGTTGCAGCATCGCCAGCGTCACGTGATCGGGCGTGGTGATGAAAGGCACTTCGTCCTGCGCTGGCGCTGCGCTGGTGAGCAGGGCGGCCGCCAGGAGGGTGGCGGCCTGAAGGGGTCTGTGAAGGCGCATCGGGCCTCATGCTAGCGCTTGCGGTGAGAATGCCGCCATGGCCGCATCCAGTCTCCTCGCCCTCCTCGACGACATCGCGTCGGTACTCGACGACGTCGCGATCCTCAGCAAGGTCGCGGCCAAGAAGACCGCTGGTGTACTCGGCGACGACCTGGCGCTCAACGCACAGCAGGTCACCGGCGTCAGTGCCGACCGTGAGCTGCCGGTGGTGTGGGCGGTGGCCAAGGGGTCACTCATCAACAAGGCGATCCTGGTCCCGCTGGCGCTCGCGATCAGCGCTTTTGCACCCTGGGCGGTGACCCCGCTGTTGATGGTGGGCGGCGCCTTCCTGTGTTACGAGGGCGCCGAGAAGCTCGCCCACCGTTTCCTCCACAGCAAGGAAGACGACGCGGCGCGACACGACAAACTCGCGCGTGCCGTGGCCGACCCGGCGCTCGACCTCGTGGCCTTCGAACGCGACAAGATCAAGGGCGCCGTGCGCACCGACTTCGTGCTCTCGGCAGAGATCATCGCCATCACGCTCGGGGTCGTCGCCGCGTCGCCTTTCGACACCCGCGTCGCGGTGCTGGTGGCGATCGCGCTGGCGATGACGGTGGGGGTCTACGGCTTCGTGGCCGGGATCGTCAAGCTCGATGACCTGGGCGTGTACCTGAGCCGTCGTGCCAGCGCCGCGGCGGCGGCGGTGGGCCGCGGCATCCTCTGGGCCGCGCCCTGGCTGATGAAGTTCCTGTCGGTGGCCGGCACCGCCGCGATGTTCCTCGTCGGCGGCGGCATCCTCGTGCACGGTGTGCCGCCGCTGCACCACGCGATCGAGGGCGCGCTGCAGGGCATGGGGGGCGTGGCGGCGGCGGTCGTGCCTTCGCTCGCCAACGCCGTCGTCGGTGTGCTCGCGGGCGCGGTCGTGCTGGCCGTGGTAACTGCCGCGCAGCGAGTTTTAGGGCGCAGCGCGCCTGCCGCGCACTGAGGCCGAGCCCGGCGCGCCTACCGCGCCGTGACGCCGAGCAACTCCACTTCGAAGAACAGCGTCGCGTTCGGCGGAATCGGCCCACCCGGCGTGCCGCGTGCGCCGTAGGCCATAGCGGGTGGGCAGGTGAGCTTGGCCTTGCCGCCGACTTTCATCCGCGCCACGCCCTCGGTCCAGCAGGGGATCACGCGGTCGAGCGGAAACTCCGCCGGCGCGTTGCGCTTGTACGAGCTGTCGAACTCGGTGCCGTCGGGCAGTGTGCCGCGGTAGTGCACCTTGACCACATCGCTGCCCTTGGGCGAGGCGCCGGTACCGTCCTGGAGCGAGCGGTAGACGAGCCCGTTCGGGCTCACGCTCGCGCCCGGCTCCTTGGCTGAGGCTTCGGCGCTTTGCTGCGCCGATGCGGCCATGGGGGCGCAGGCCAGGCAGAGCGCCAGTGATGCAACAAGGGCAGGGGGTTTCAGCAGCATGGGCAGAGTCTCCGATCGGGGCCAGTAGAGCGCCGCATCATGCCGCAGGCTTGACGGCGGCGAATTCCCGCTCGAACCAGGCGTCGATCATGCGGCGTTCGTAGGCCAGCTCGCGCTGGTCGATCGGCCTGATGCCGGACTGGTAGTCCATGTCGACGAGGCGACGCGTGCCGCTCTGGAGGGTCTTGCCATCCGCCACAAGCGTGTACTGCAGCGTGATGCGGGGCCAGTCGGCGCCGCCGTTGAGGACACGCAGGTCGCGGCCACGCGAGGTGGGCAGCAACTCGCCTGCGAGGTCGATGTCCTGCACCTCGATCTGCAGCACCTGCCCGTCGGGCAGCTGCTGGGCCAGACGCGCGAAGTGGGCGCGCAGCGTGTGCTCGGTGCTGTCCCGGTCGCTCGCGCTGCGGCCGGCGTCGGCGTAGTTCTCGGGCGAACTGAAACGCACTTCGACCACGCCCTCGGCATGGGCGGGCACAAGTGCCGCCCCTGCCAACGTGGCGCAAAGCAGGGAGGTGGTCAGAGGGTTCATCGCGGTCTCCTGTTGGTGCGGGGAGGGCTGGGAACACACGCAGTCTGCCACGATCCGACGCAGGTATTCTCGGGCGCCGTGGTCGAAGGCCGACGTCCACGTGCCCACCGGGCGGCTGCCGCCGCCGGGTCGTCGATGCGGCGAACGGAACCACACATGGAACACGCGGACGCCGCACCACGGCAAGGGCGCGCGCAGCCAAGGGTCCTGATCGTCGGCGCCGGGCCGGTCGGTCTCGCGCTGGCGATCGAGCTCGGCCACCGCGGCGTGCCCTGCCTGCTGGTGGAGCGCAACGCCCGCGTCGGCCACGCGCCGCGCGCCAAGACCACCAACGTTCGCACGCGTGAACACCTGCGCCGCTGGGGCATCGCCGACAAGTTGCGTGCCGCCTCGCCGCTCGGGCTGGACTACCCGTCGAACGTGGTCTTCGTGACGCGCTTGGCCGGGCACGAGCTGAGCCGCTTCGAGAACGCTTTCTCCTGTGCGCCGGGGCGCAATCCGATGTATTCGGAACATGCCCAGTGGGTGCCGCAGTACAGCGTGGAAGAAGTGCTGCGTGCGCATGCGCAGTCACTGCCGGGGGTGGAGATCCGCTTCAACTGCGAACTGCTGGGTTTCGAGCAGGACGGCGAGCGTGTGCGCGCCCGCTTGCACGACATGGACGGCCGCGGCGACAGCGTGGTCGACACCGACTTCCTGGTCGGCGCCGACGGTGCGCGCAGCATGGTGCGCGAGGCGATCGGTGCCCGGATGCAAGGCCAGAGCAGCCTCTCGCGCAACTACAACATCGTCTTCCGCGCGCCGGGCCTCGCCGCCGCGCACAAACACGGGCCGGCGATCATGTACTGGCAGGTCAACAAGGACGTGCCCAGCGTCATCGGCCCGATGGGTCGAGGCGACATCTGGTACTTCATGCCCACGCAGGTGGCGCCGGGCACCCGGCGCGAGGACATCGGCAGCGCCGCGATGATCCACCGCGCCACCGGCATCGACCTGCCCTACGAAGTGCTGAGTACCGACGAATGGACTGCCAGCCGCCTGATCGGCGATCGCTACCGCGAGCGGCGTGTGTTCCTCGCCGGCGACGCCTGCCATCTGCATCCGCCCTTCGGCGGCTACGGCATGAACATGGGCGTGGCCGACGGTGTGGACCTGGGCTGGAAACTGGCCGCCGTGCTGCAGGGTTGGGGCGGGCCGTTCCTGCTCGACAGCTACAAGGCCGAGCGCCGCCCGGTGCACGAGCGGGTGCTCGAAGAAGCGACGATCAATCACGCCGCGCTGAGCAACCAGTTCATCGCCGACGGCATGGAGGCCGAAGGTGAAGCCGGCGATCGCTTGCGGCGCGAGACCGGCGCGCGCATCCAGGCCACCAAGCTGCGCGAATTCGTCACGCTGGGCATCGTGCTGGGCTACCGTTACGACGACTCGGCCGTCATCGTGCCCGACGGCAGCGCGGCGCCGGCCGACGATTTCATCAACTACGTGCCGTCGTCACGCCCGGGCTGCCTCGCACCGCACGCCTGGCTGCACGACGGCAGTTCGCTCTACGACCACTTCGGCGCCGGCTTCACGTTGCTGGCGCACCCCGACGCACCTCGCGCCGACATCGATGCCGCGATCTCGGACGCGGCCCGTGCCGGCCTGCCGCTCCAAGCGCTGCAGCCGCGCGAAGGTGCGATCGCCAGCCTTTACCCGACGCGTTTCACGCTCATCCGCCCCGACCAGCACGTCGCCTGGCGCGGCGACGCCTGGCCTGCGCTGGGCAGCGGTCTGCTGGCGCGGGTCGCGGGCCACATGGGCCGAGCTCAGAACCCGTAGACCGCTGCCGAGTTGTCCACCAGCACACGCCGCTGCAGCGCCCCATCGCCGCCGGTCCACGCGCCCAGCAGCGCCAGCACGTCGGCGTCGGCGGGCGGGGGTGAGCGGTTCGGGTGCGGCCAGTTGCTGGCCCACAGGCAGCGATCAGGGTGCGCCTGCACGAGCGCTTTGGCCAGCGCCGACACGTCGCTGTAATGCGGCGGACCGACCTTGGAGGTTTCGTACGGCGCCGCCAGCTTGACCCAGCGAGCGGGCCGCTCCAGCACGGCGAGCAAGGCCTTGAATGCCGGGTCGGTTACCGGCACCGGCTCGATGAACTTGCCGATGTGGTCGATCACGACCTTGCCCGGCAGGCGGTCGATCAGCGCGCGGTGTTGCGGCAGGTCGCGTCCGTCGAGCTGCAGGTTGATGTTCCAGCCCATCGGCGCAATGCGGGCGGCCATGGCCTCCAGCGCGCTCCAGGGCAGCACACCGCCCGATCCTGCCAGCATCATGAAACGCACCCCGCGTACGCCGGCCTCGTGCAGGCGCAGCAGCTCGGCGTCGCTCGTGTCCACCGGTGGCACGGCAATGCCGCGAGCGCTGGGCCCCATCTGCGCCAGCGCATCGAGCAGGCAGCTGTTGTCGAAACCGTAGCCGGTGGGTTGCACGACGATGGCACGCTCGAGCCCCAGCACCCGCTGCATCTGGCGGTAGGCCGAGACCGGGGAGTGCGGCGGCGTGAACGTCGCCGTTGGCGCCAGCGGATAGCCGTCCTCGTAGATGTGGATGTGGCAGTCGCAGGCGCCGGGGGGTGTGGGGGTCATGGGTTTCCTGTCTTGCGGCCGAAGAAGGCTTGCAGCCGCGTCGCCTGCGCCGCGTTCACGGCGCCGCGCGGCACGCGACCTTGCACGAGCTCGGTCACCTGCTGGACCGTCTCCGTCGACTGGTGTTCGATCGCGGGAGGCGTGAGCCCGCCGATGTGCGGTGTGGCGATCACACGCGGGTGGCGTGCGAGGTCCGGGCTCGGCATCTGGTCGGGCGCACGCCCGACGTCGAGCGCGCAGCCGGCCAGGTGGCCGCTGTCCAGTGCCTGCAGCAGCGCGGCCTCGTCGACGAGGTTGCCACGCGACGCGTTGATGAAGAACGACTGCGCCTTCATCGCGGCGAAGGCGGCGGCGTTCATCAGGTTCTCGGTCTGCGGTATTGCCGTCGCCAGGCACACGACGCAGTCCGACGCGGCCAGCAGCGTGTCCAGTTCGACCTGCTTCAACGCCGTGTGCTGCACCCTGGAGTGCGGGTCGGTGACCAGCACGCGCATGCCGAGCGCCAGCGCCACGTCCGCCAGGTATTGCCCGATCTGGCCGTAACCGATGACGCCCAGCGTGGCGCCGCGCAGCTCGCGCCCCATCTGCGGCTTCAGCACGCCGCCGGCGCGGTACTGCCCTACGGCGTCGCTGATGCCGCGGCTCAAGTCGATCAGCACGCCGACGATCCATTCCGACACCGAGGCCATGAAACCGGCGCTGGCCTGCGTGACAAGAATGCCGTGATCGCTGGCCGCGTCGACGTCGATGTTGCGGATGTCGACCGCGCAGCGGCAGAACGCGACCAGCTGCGGCAGCCGCGCCAGCAGCTCGGCGCTGCCTTCGGCGCGGCGGTCGCTGACGATGATGTCGCAGCCATGCGCGGCGGCGGCCAGCGAGTCGACGCTCCACTCGGCGTCGCCCGGGTTGAGCCGCACGGTGGCCACCGCCTGCAGTGCCGCCAGCGCACGCGGGCCGTAGTAGTTGGCCAGCGCCGCCGGGCTGTGAGTGAGCAGCACCGTGGGCCGGTTCATCAGGCGACCTCCGCGCTGCGCACTGTGGCATTCGCCTTGGGAGCGGCCCGGCGGCTCATGGTGCCACCTTCACGGTTCGCGGCGGCCGCGCCACCGAGCCTCGTTCTTCGAGCGTCGGCTTGAAGAGGAATTCGCCCGGCGCGATGCGGGGGTCGTTCATGCGGCCGATCACACGCTCGACGATGGTGTGCGCCATCTCCGGCACCGGCAGGCGCACGGTGGTGAGGCCGGGACTCATCAGCGACGAGAGAAAGAGACCGTCCATGCCGATCACCGACACGTCGGCAGGCACCGCCAGCCCCGCGTCACGCAGGCCCGCCAGCAGGCCGTATGCCAGCATGTCGTTGACGGCGACGACGCCGGTCGGGCGTTGCGGGTCGGCGGCGATGCGCGCTGCGAGCAGGCGACCGACGTCGGCCATTTCGGAGTCGCCGTATTCCGAGGTCGTGCTGCCGTCGACGACACGTGCGCCGTCGCGCAGCCCGGCTTGTTCGGCGGCGGCGAAGAAGCCCTTGATCTTCTCGCTGCGGCTCATCGTCTGGCCGGCGGCGGTGACGAAGGCGAGGCGCTTGTGACCCCGTGCGATGAGGTGCGCCGCAGCCAGGTGCGCCGCCTCGAAGTTGTCGACCGACACGTGGTCGATTGCCGACGCCGCGCCGGGCGTGGCGCGGCGGTCGTAGCTCACCATCACCAGGCCGCGCTGCACCGCCGATTCGAAGTGCCGCTCGTCCACGAGCGAAGAGATCACGATCACGCCACGCACGCCGTGAGCGAGAAGGTCTTCGAAGAAGCCGGTTTCCTTGTCCTTGTTGCGGTAGGTGTTGCCCAGCACGACGCGGTGGCCGTGCCGCTCTTGCGCCGAGGTCTCGATCTCGCGTGCGATGTAGCCGTACATCGGGTTGGCGATGCTGGGCACGAGCAGGCCCAGCATCGGCGTGTGGCCGGTCTTCAGCTGCTGCGCCGCGCGGTTGGGGCGGTAGTCGAGCGACGAGATCGCGGCTTCGATGCGCTGGAGCGTGTCGGCGCGCATGCGGTCGACCCGGCCGTTGAGCAGGTTGGACACGGTGCTCACCGAGACGCCGGCGTGGCGCGCGACATCGGCAATGGTGCTCACGAACTCAGCCCAGGAAGTAGTGCGGTATCCACGACGCCAGGCCCGGAATGAAGATCACCAGTAGCAGCACCAGCGTCTCGGCGAGCATGAACCACCAGACGTGGCGATTGACCTCGGAGAAGGTGCACTGCGCGATCCCGCTGGTGATGAACAGCAGCGGCGCCGTCGGCGGCGATACCGCACCGATCTGGTTGCACATCACCATCACGAGGCCCATCTGGAAGGGATCGATGCCGTAGGCCTTGCTGATCTGGATCGCCACCGGCGCGAAGATCAGCAGCACCGCGAGCGAGTCGACGAAGGTGCCGAGCACGATCATCACCACCGCAACGATCAGCAGCACCATCGTCGGGTCCTGCGAAAACGAGGTCACGAACTTGACCGCGCTGACGTTGAATTCGAGGTAGGCGAGCAGCCAGCCCGAGGCGCCGGCGACGGCGATCACGCCCGAGACCATCGTCGTCATCACCGCGGCTTCGATCAGGATGCCGGGCAGGTCGCGCCACTTGATCCGGCGGTAATGGAACATACCCAGCAGCAGCGCGTAGAGGCAGGCCACGGCGCCGGCCTCGGTGGCGGTGAAGACGCCGCTCAGAATGCCGCCGACGATGATCACTGGCCCCAGCAGCGCGGGCCACACGTCGCGCAGCGAACGCCCCACCGCGCCCCACTCGAAGCGGCCGTGCACGACACGCAGTTCGGCGTAGTCGGCCTTGTAGGTGTAGATCTTGATCGTGCCCATCAGGAACAGGCCGACCAGCAAACCCGGGATGATGCCGCCGAGGAACAGCCCTCCGATCGAGACCTGGGCGATCGAGCCGTAGACCACCATCACCATGCTCGGCGGAATGATGGCGCCGATGGTGCCCGCGGTGGCGATCAGCGCTGCCGCGAAGCCGGCCTTGTAGCCCGACTTCTTCATCGTCGGAATCACGATCGCCGAGATCGCCGATGCGTCGGCGGTGCTGGAACCCGAGACGCCGGCGAAGATCATGCTCGCTACCACCGCGGCGTGCGCCAGGCCGGCGCGCAGGTGGCCGACCAGCACGCGCGAGAAGTCGACCAGCTGCTGGCTCATGCCGCTGGCCGACATCAGCGCACCGGCGAGGATGAAGTAGGGCAGCGCCAGCAGCGTGAACGAGTCGAGCTGCGCGAACATCTTCTGCGCGAAGAGCGGCAGCACCAGGTCGGGCACCGCGGCCACGCCGACATAACCCACGAGCGCGATCGAAAGCAGGATCGGCACACCAAGCAGCATCGTGCCCAGCATCAGCGCGAAGATGAACCAGGTCATGCGGCGACCCTCCACGCCCCGCCGGCAATCCGGCGTACCGCCACGAGCAGCAGGTAGACACCGCCGACCACCATGCCGGAGTAGGGGAAGCTCATCGGCAACTCCAGCCCGGGCGACTCCTGCATGTGCGCCACGCGCGCGACCATCCAGCCGAGCACCATCAGCGAGACCGCAAACGCGGCCCAGATCAGCTCGACGATCAGGTTGAAAGCTGCGCGCGGCCGCGCCGGCAGCATGTCGCAGAAGGTCTCGATGTAGAGGTGCGCGCCGCGCCGGTAGGCGATCGGGATGCCGAGGAAGACGATCCAGATGTGGCCGAAGATCTGCAGCTCCTCGCTCCAGCTGAGCGAAGAGTTGAGCGCAAATCGGTTGAACACCTGCAGCAGCGCGACGCAGACGATGAGGGCGAAGATCGCCGCGACCAGCAGCTCGGCACTGCGGTCGAGGCCATCGAGAAAGCGCTGCATCCGCTGTTTAGGGCGTGGGGATTACTGCGCGCGCAGCGTGGCCAGCAGCGACTCGGCGCCGAATTCCTTCGCCAGCTCGTCCTGTGCCGTGAGCGCCGCCTTCTGCAGCGGGCCGGTGTCGATCTCGTTGACCTTCATACCCAGCTTCTTCACCTGCGCCAGCGACTCGGCTTCCTTCTCGGGGGCCATCTTGCGCACCATGTCGGCGGCGGCCTTGGCGCCCTTGTCCATCACGGCCTGCTCGGCGGGGCTGAACTTCTTCCACTCGGCGAGCGAGAACACCAGCACCGTCGGGTCCATCAGGTGGCGTGTCATCGCGATGCAGCAGGCGACCTCGTTGAGCTTGAAGGAAATCGTGGTCGCGGCGGTGTGTTCGTAGCCGTCGAGTACGCCGCTTTGCAGCGAGGTGTAGATCTCGCCGAAGTTCATCGGCGTCGCGTTGGCGCCCATCGCGTTGATCGCCGAGACGAAGACCTTGGTCGGAATGGTGCGGATCTTCAGGCCCTTCAGGTCGGCCGCGTTCTTGACTTCCTTCTTCGCGGTGACGACGTTGCGGTAGCCCCAGCTCACGGCCCAGGACAGGACCTTGAAGCCCGACTTCTCCATGTCGGCTTCGAGTTCCTTGCCGACAGGGCCGTCGAGCACCTTGATCGCGTGGTCGTAGCTCTTCCACACGAACGGCAGGCCGAGCACGCCGATGCGCTTGACGAAGGACGCGTATTCGGCGGGCCCGCCCGTGGTGCCGGACGCGCCGGAGCCGAGACGCATCGCTTCGATCACCTCGCGCGACTGGCCAAGCTGGCTCGCCGGAAAGACCTTGACTTCGATCGTGTCCGAGTTGGCGTTCACGTAGGTCATGAACTGGTGCGCCAGCATCGTGTTGTCGACGCCCAGGTCGGCGGGGCCGGCGGTGTGGATGCGGACCAGCTTCTTGGCCGGTGCCTGCGCCGCGGCGGGCAGGGCGGCGGCCAGGGCGACGGCGAGGATCGCGAGCGCCTGGGCGGCGCGGAGGGTGCGTTGCATGGATGTCTCCGGTGAGTCGTTGTGGAACGATCTAGTAAAACGATACACCGACGGTTCGAATCACCCCAAGCGGGTTTACACGGGTTCCTACAATGGCCCATACCCACCCGCCCCCCGCGAGGAAGAAACCATGATCGTCGAGCGCATCTGGACCGGCAACGCGTACCGCAACTTCAACTATCTGATCGCGTGTCCTGACACGGGTGAGGCGCTCGCGATC
>DATDER010000124.1:0-18649 GCA_036523095.1 Rubrivivax sp. | reverse complement strand
GGCCAACGGCGCGAACAACCAACGCAGCCAGCGTGAACGCACGAGCTTCTCCATGGGGCGATGTTGGCATGTCGCACCCGCCGCCGGCGGCGCGGGGTCATTTCGGCGTGGCGCGACCGTGTTCAATGGCCCGCGGTGGCGGCGCCGATTTCGCCAACTTCGGTGCGGCACCGGACTTGTTCGTCTGGCGGAATCCGTTCGTAACACTGGCGCGCCTGGTGCGATGCCGATTCGAACGCAGCCCCGTCGCCGCGCGCGCGCTGCGCGATCGCGAGCACGGCATGGCCGAAGAAGCGCTCGAAGGCGGGTGCGTCGTTGTCGGCGCAGACCTGCACACAGCGCTCCGCGTGCTTGCGCGCGGCTTCGGCATCGCCGGCCTGCAGCAGGCTGCGGGCGAGGCGGTACTCGGCGCGTTCCTCTTCGAGCCAGGTGCCGGCGCGTTTCCAGTAGGCGAGGCCGGCTTGCGCGGCGCGCACCATGCCCAGGGTTTCGGCGGCTTGGCGCTCGGGCTTTTCCTCCAGCGCCGCCGCGAGGTTGTTGCCGCCCACGGCCAGCGCCTTGATCGCCGGCGAGTCGTCGGCCAGCCCGGCGGCGGCCGCCTGCAAGGCGTCGTCGTACGCGGCGAGGGCACGTTGGAACTCGTTGCGCGCGGCGAAGGCCGAGGCTACGGTGGCGAGCGCTGCGATGCGGTTGTCGTTCGACAGCGCGGCCAGCGCCTCGCTGTCGCCGCCGGCGTAGCACAGGGTGGCCCGATGGCGTGCGAGCACACCTGTCGCATCCGCGTGGCCCGACAGCAACGGCAGCGCGGCCAGCGTGTCGAGCAGGGCGGCGCCGCGCGCCCACTCACCGAGGTGCTCGCCATAGACATGCGTGAGCAGGCTCGCGAAAGGCGCCGCCTGCTCCGGCGCTTGCACCACGGCCAGCGACGCGGCCAGCCGGTCGGCGACCCGCTGCGGTTCGTCGGCGTGCTCGGTCCAGGCGGTTTCGATGAAGGCGTCGAAGGGGTCCATGTGAGCCGGAATTGTGCGCCGGCGGCGGCGCTTCAGCCACGCGGGTGGTGCGCCGCGTGCAGCTGGCGCAGGCGTTCGCGTGCGACGTGGGTGTAGATCGTGGTGGTCGAGATGTCGGCGTGGCCGAGAAGCATCTGCACCGCACGCAGGTCGGCGCCGTGGTTCAGCAGGTGGGTCGCGAAGGCGTGGCGCAGCGTGTGTGGCGAGATCGGTACCTCGATGCCGGCGACCGCGGCGTGGCGCTTGACGAGGGTCCAGAACATCTGGCGTGTCATCGGCCCACCGCGTGCGGTGACGAAAAGCGCGTCGCTCGCCTGACCCTTGAGGATCACCGGCCGGCCGTCCGCGAGGTAACGCCGGATCCAGGCATGCGCTTCGGCACCGAAAGGCACCATGCGTTCCTTCGATCCCTTGCCGGTGACACGCAGTGCACCTTCGTCGAGGCCGACATAAACCGTCTTCAGCGCCACCAGTTCGCTCACGCGCAGCCCGCTCGCGTAGATCAGCTCGAGCATCGTGCGGTCGCGCAGGCCGAGCGCTGTGTCGAACTGCGGCGCAGCGAGCAGCGCTTCGACCTGCGCTTCGCTCAGCGAGCGTGGCAGACGCAAGGCCTGCTTGGCCGCGAGCAGTTTCAGCGTCGGATCGGCCGCGACGAGGTGCTCGCGCAGGGCCCAGCGGAAATAGCGCTTGAAGACCGTCAGGCGCCGGTTTGTCGTGCTCGCGCGCGTGCGGTCGTGTTGCGCGCTGGTGTAGGCGCGCAGGTCGGTCTCGCTCGTGGCGTCGAGCGGGCGACCGCCGCGGGTTTCGAGCCAGCGTGCATACAGCGACAGGTCACGCCGGTAGGCCGCCAGCGTCAACGCCGACAGGCCGTCCTCGATCCAGAGGGCATCGATGAATCGGTCGATCGAAGCGGTGCTGTCCACCCGCCGGCGCGATCTTCAGTCGAGCTTCAATGCCTGCTTGGTGACTACTGTCTTGTAGACGTTGAATTCGGCCGCCATCTGCTCGGCGAACTGTTCCGGCGTGTTGGCGATGATGAGCGAGCCGGTGTCTTCGATGCGCTTGCGCACGGCCGGGTCTTCGAGTGACTTCTTGGTCGCTGCGGCGATCTTCGCCACCACGTCCTTCGGTGTGCCCTTCGGCGCCAGGATGCCGTAGTAGGCCATGCGGTTGACGGCCTCGAGGCCGACTTCCTTGAAGGTCGGCACGGTCGGCAGCTGCGCCAGCCGCTGGGGGGCCGCGACGACAATGGGGATCAGCCGGCCGTCCTTGATGAAGGGCAGCGCCGAGGGCAGGTTGTCGAAGATGATCTGGACCTGACCTGCCACCGTGTCGTTCAGCGCCGGGCCCGCGCCCCGGTAGGGGATGTGGGTCATGAACGCACCCGACAGGCTCTTGAAGAGTTCGGTCTGCAGGTGGCCGATGCCGCCGGTGCCGGAGCTGGCGTAGCTGTACTTGCCGGGGTTCTTCTTCAGTTCGGCGATGAAACCCTTGTAGTCGCGGGCCGGGAACGAGGGGTGCACGGCGATCACGTTGGGTGTGGCCGCGATGTTGATGATGGGCACGAAGTCGACCGCCGGGTCGTAGCCGATCTTCGGGTTGATGGCCGGGTTGGCGGCCGTCGTCGACACCGTGGCCATGCCGAGCACATAACCGTCGGGCGGGGCCTTGATCATCTCGAGTGCGCCGACCGAACCGCCGCCGCCGGACTTGTTCTCCACCACCACGGTCTGGCCGAGCGCGGCGCCGAGCGGCTGGCTCACGACACGCGCCACGATGTCGGTCGTACCGCCCGGGGCGAAGGGAACGATCAGGCGCACCGGTTTGTTCGGGTAACCCTGCGCCGATGCAAGCAGCGGCGTGGCCGCCAGCACGACGGTGGCGAGTGCGATGGAAAGACGCGGACGGTTCATCGAATGGTCTCCGTGGGTGTGAAGGCAGCGATCATGCGGTGCGGCCGAGCAACCCGGCCTTCAGGTTTTCGTCATAAGGGCGGGCACCCAGAAAGGTGCGTAACAGCGCCGCGTAGAGGTCGGCGCCCGCGATGTGCGGCCCGCGCAGTGTGCCATTGACGGTGAAGGCCAGGCCGCGCGCCGGTTCCAGGTCGAGGTCGACGATGTCGTCCTTGCGCACCTGGCCGACGGCGGCAATCTGGCCCTCGAACTGCGCCATGCGCTCGCGCAGCGCCGGCAACTGCGCCGCCGGTGTGTTGCGTGCAACGCCTTTTTGGAAGGCTTTGGTGAACTCGACTGCAGGCACGTCCTGCAACATCTGCAGACGCAGCCGCTTCGGGCCGGCCATCGCGAGCGCCGAGTTCGCCTGTTGCGTGCGTTTGCCCAGGTAGAGCCCGGCGGCATAGCCCTTGAACCACGCCACCGCGCGGACGCCGGTGCCGTTGAGCACGAGGTCGTGGCCGAAGAGGCGGATCTTTTCGTCGAAGGAGCGTCCTTCGACGAGCACGGAGGACGCCCACACGGCGGGCGGCGCACCGAGCGGGGCAATCAGGCGGACAAGGGCAGTTCGGCGGTTGGGCATCGGATTTCGGTCTGAGGCGGTTACCGGAACGGGAGTTCCGTAGCTACAACGCCGATCTTGCCCTGCGCGACTACACGGGGATGGCGATGCGGCAGACTCGCCGCATGTCCGACGCCTTGCTGTTGCTGCCCGACTTCGTCCTCATCGTCTGCGGCTACCTGGTCTGCCGCTACACGGCGCTGAATCGCCCGGTCTGGGACGGCGCTGAGCGCCTCGTTTATTACGTCTTGTTTCCGGCGCTGCTCTTCAACGCGATCGTGCGCAACCCGCTGCAGCCGGCGACGGCGCTGCCGTTGGCGGCGAGCGGCATCGCCGTCATCACCACCGGCATCGTGCTGGCGTTTGGGTTGGGAAGGGTGCCCGGGGTCGATGCGCGGCTGCACGCGTCGGGCGCGCAGACGGCCTTCCGCTTCAACTCCTACGTCGCGCTGGCGCTGTCCGAGCGGCTGGCCGGCACGCAGGGCCTCGCCTGGACGGCGCTCCTGGTGGCGCTGAGCGTGCCGCTCTGCAACGTCGCGGCGGTGTGGCCGCTGGCGCGCCAGGGCGGGCACGGTTACCTGCGCGAGCTGGCGCGCAATCCGCTCATCCTGAGCACCGTGGCCGGGCTGCTGTGCAATGCGCTCGGTGTGAAGCTGCCCGAACTGGCGTCGACGACGCTCTCGCGCATGGGCGCCGCGGCGCTGCCGCTCGGGCTGATGGCGGTCGGCGCCGGGTTGCAGATCGGCGCGCTGCGCGAGGCACCGCGGCTTGCGGCAGCCTTGCTCGCGATCCGCCACGTTGTGCTGCCGCTGCTGGCGGTGGCGCTGGTGGTGGGATTCGGCCTGCCGCCGGCGCAGCAGGCCGTCGTGGTGGCCTTCGCGGCGCTGCCGACGGCGTCGAGTGCCTACGTGCTGGCAGCGCGCATGGGCGGGCATGGCGCCTTTGTCGCCGGCATCGTGTCGCTGTCGACGCTGGTGGCGATGGCCGGGCTGCCACTGGCGCTGCTGCTGCTGCGCTCAGTGGCTTGAGCCCGTACCGATCGCCCAGTCGATGTGCTCGCGCACCAGTTCATCGGCACCTTCACGCGCGCCGCGCAGCGCCGCGGCCAGATCCTCGTTGCCGGTCGCACGCCAGGCGTTGCCCAGGCCGACTGCGAGGTTGCGCCGCCAGCGCTGCCAGCCGATGCGACGGATCGCGCTGCCTTCGCTGCGCTGGAGGAAGGTGGCTTCGTCCCAGGCCCACAGCTGCAGCAGCGTCGCGCGGTCGAGATCGTGGCGCACGTCGAAGTCGGTCAGGGCCGAACGCCGGGCGTACTTGTTCCACGGGCAGGCGGTCTGGCAGTCGTCGCAGCCGTAGATGCGGTTGCCGATCGCCGCGCGCAGCTCGAGCGGGATCGGCCCCGCGTGTTCGATCGTCAGGTAAGAGATGCAGCGACGTGCGTCGAGCCGGTACGGCGCCACGATCGCCTTCGTCGGGCAGACATCGATGCAGGCGCTGCAACTGCCGCAATGCGCTTCGGCGGGCCCGGTCGGCGGCAGCGCCAGGTCGACGAACAGCTCGCCCAGGAAGAACATCGAACCGGCGTCGCGCTGCAGTGCCAGCGTGTGCTTGCCGCGCCAGCCCAGACCGGCGCGCGTCGCGAGTTCGACTTCGAGCACCGGTGCCGAGTCGGTGAAGGCGCGGTGACCGAAGGGCCCGATCTCGTCCGCCACCCGGCCGGCCAGCCGCTGCAGCCGCGTCCGCAGCACCTTGTGGTAATCGCGGCCACGGGCGTAGACCGAAACCACCGCCTGCCCGGGGTCGCACTGGCGCCGGGTCTCCTGCGTCGCCCACCCGGGCGGCGTGTCGCGCGGCAGGTAGTCCATGCGCACGCTGATCACGCTCACGCTGCCCGGCACCAGCTCGGCGGGCCGGGCGCGCCGCGCGCCATGCGCCGCCATGTAGCCCATCGTGCCGTGGAAGCCGGCCTCGAGCCACGCGAGAAGCCCCGGCTCGGCGCCGGACAAATCGACGCCCGCGACCCCGATCTGGGAAAATCCCAACTCCGTCGCCCACCGACGCAGCAGCTGCAATCCTTGCGGCCCTTCCAGTCGATGACGCTCACGCATCCGGCGATTCTAGAAACCCGCGTCGTGCATTGGCCCGACGAAGCTGCCTGCGCCGCCTGGGCCGCCGGACTGGCGCGAACGTCCGCCCTGCAAAGTGCGTACATCGAACTGCGCGGTCCGCTCGGCGCCGGCAAGACCACCTTCGTGCGACACCTGCTGCGTGCGCTGGGGGTTCAGGGCCGCATCAAGAGCCCGACCTACGCCGTGCTCGAGCCTTATCAGGTGGGCCCGCTGTCGGTGTCGCACTTCGACTTCTATCGCTTCAGCGACCCGCGCGAGTGGGAGGACGCGGGCTTCCGCGACATATTCGGCCGGCCCGGGCTGAAGATCGCCGAGTGGCCGGAAAACGCCGCCGGCATGCTGCCGGCCCCCGACCTGCGGCTTCAGATCGCGGTCGCAGACGACGAGACCCGCCACGTCACGGCCGAGGCCGGCAGCGCCGCCGGCCGGGCCCTGCTGGCATGAGCACACGCCGCGCTGCGCTTGTCCGCGCCGGCCAGCTTGTGTTGCTGCTCGGCGGGCACGAGCTGGCTCACGGCGCCGCGATCGTCGCGGTGCGCGTCTGGCCGGCGCCCGACTACACGCGGGTCACGATTGAATCCGACACCGGCTTGAGCGCGCGTCACTTCATGACCGACGGCGCGCCCCGGCTCGTCGTCGACCTCGAAGGGCTGGAGCTGAACAGCGCGCTGCGCGAACTGGTGGGCCAGGTGCGTGCCGACGACCCCTACATCGCCGGCGTGCGGGTGGGCCAGTTCCAGCCGCGCACGGTGCGCCTGGTGATCGACCTGAAACACCCCGTCGCGCCGCAGCAGTTCACGCTCGCGCCGGTGGCGGCTTACCAGCACCGGCTCGTCTTCGACCTCTACCCGACCGAGCCGGTCGACCCCTTGCTGGCGTTGATCCGCGACAAGGAGCGCGCCGAAAGCGAAGCTGCGAAGGCGGTGCAGGACGCCCTCGGCGACTTCATCGGCAAGGTCGGGCGCACGCCTGAACCACCCGCGCCGCCCGCGAGCGCGCCCGGCGCGCCGGCGGGCCGCCCGCCGGCCAGCGCGCAGCAGCGCATCGACCGCCTCGTCATCGTCGCCATCGACCCCGGGCACGGCGGCGAGGACCCCGGCGCGATCGGGCCGACCGGCCTGCGCGAAAAGGACGTCGTGCTCGCGGTCGCGCGCCAGCTGCGCGACAAGCTCGACGCGGTGCCCGGCATGCGCGTGATGATGACCCGCGACGCCGACTTCTTCGTCCCGCTGCACGAGCGGGTGCGCAAGGCTCGGCGGGTCCAGGCCGACCTGCTGGTGTCGATCCATGCCGACGCCTTCTTCCGGCCCGAAGCGCGTGGGGCGAGCGTGTTCGCGCTTTCCGCCAATGGTGCCAGCAGTGCCGCGGCGCGCTGGATGGCGAACAAGGAAAACGCCGCCGACGTCGTGGGCGGTGTCAACGTCGCGGTCAAGGACGCGCAGGTGCTGCGCGCGATGCTCGACATGAGCACGAGCGCGCAGATCAAGGACAGCCTCAAGCTCGGCAACGAGGTGCTGTCGCGCATCGGCAGTGTCGGCCGGCTGCACAAGGCGCAGGTCGAGCAGGCCGGCTTTGCGGTGCTCAAGGCGCCCGACGTGCCGAGCATCCTGGTCGAGACCGCCTTCATCTCGAACCCCGAAGAAGAAGCCAAGTTGCGCGACCCGAAGTACCAGGCCGAACTCGTCGACGCGCTGGCCACGGGCATCCGGCGCTACTTCGCGAAGAACCCGCCGCTGGCGCGGCAGCGAACGCTCTGACGCGCACTACACGCCGCCGACGCCCTCGGCGCGGCGCGCGCGCCAGGCGCCGAACAACGCGATCAGTCCCGGCACGATGATCAGGGCCCAGATGATCTTGCTCAGGTTCTGCTGCACCCAGGGCAGGTTGCCGAACAGGTAACCGGCGGTCGTGAGGCCGAGCACCCAGATCAGCGCCCCGATCACGTTGTAGGCCGAAAAGCGGGCCCGGTTCATCTCGGCGACGCCGGCCACGAAGGGCGCGAAGGTACGGATGAATGGCATGAACCGCGCCAGCACGATCGTGATGCCACCGTACTTCTCGTAGAAAGCGTGCGCCTGGTCGAAGGCACGGCGGTTGAAGAAGCGGGTGTTCTCCCACTGCCAGACCCGGGGGCCGAAGTGGCGGCCGATGCTGTAGTTGAGCTGGTCGCCGAGCACCGCGGCCAGCACCAGCAGTGCCATCGCCAGCGGCAGGCTCATCAAGCCCGCGCCGCAGAGCGTGCCGACCACGAACAGCAGCGAGTCGCCCGGCAGAAAGGGCATCACGACCAGGCCCGTCTCGACGAAGACGATCACGAACAGCAGCGCGTAGACCCAGGCGCCGTACGAGGTGACGAAGGCCTGGAGGTGCTTGTCCACATGCAGGATGAAGTCGATCAGGAAGGTGATGAATTCCATGGCCGGCGATTATCCCGGGTGGCCCTTCCTACAATCCCGTGATGAATGCCGTGCTGACCGCGCCCCCGCGCCGCCCGATCCGCGAACTGCCCGACGAACTGGTGAGCCAGATCGCGGCCGGCGAGGTGGTCGAGCGGCCCGCCTCGGTGGTGCGCGAGCTGCTCGACAACGCGCTCGATGCCGGTGCTGTGCAGGTGACCGTGCGCCTGGCCGCGGGCGGCGTGCGCAGCATCGTGGTCGAGGACGACGGCGCCGGCATCCCGGTCGCAGAACTGCCGCTGGCGCTGAAGCGCCACGCCACGAGCAAGATCGCGAACCTGGGTGAACTCGAACAGGTGGCGACGATGGGCTTCCGCGGCGAGGCCCTCGCCGCGATCGCGAGCGTGGCCGAAGTCAGCGTCACGAGCCGCACCGGCGATGCCGCGCACGCCCACCGGCTCGATGCCCGCACCGGTGAGTTGCAGCCGGCGGCCCGTGCACGCGGCACGACGGTCGAGGTGCACGAACTCTTCTTCAGCACGCCGGCACGGCGCAAGTTCCTCAAGACCGACGCCACCGAACTCGCGCACGCGCTCGAAGCCGTGCGCCGGCACGCGCTGGCGCGGCCCGACGTGGCCTTTGCGCTCTGGCACGAGGGCCGCCTGGTCGCACAGTGGCGTGCCGCGTCGCCGTCGCAGCGGCTCGAAGACGTGCTCGGCGCGGCCTTCATCGAATCGAGCCGCGCGGTGCAGGCCACACTCGGGCCGCTGCAGATCCAGGGCCGTGCCGGCCAGCCTGAGGCTGCACGCGCGCGCGCCGACCAGCAGTACCTGTTCGTCAACGGACGTTTCGTGCGTGACCGCCTGATCGCGCACGCGGTGCGCAGCGCTTACGAAGACCAGTTGCATGGCAGCCGCCAGCCGGCGTATGCGCTGTTCCTGCAGATCGCGCCGGAACTCGTCGACGTGAACGTGCACCCGACCAAGATCGAAGTCCGTTTCCGCGACGGGCGTGCGCTGCACCAGGGGGTACGGCAGGCGGTCGAGGACGCGCTGGCGCCGACCCGCGCGGCTGCTGCGCCGGTCGCGGCTTCGATGTCGACTTTTGCGGCACCGACCCCGTGGCAGCCCAGCCTGTCGATGCCCGAGCGCGAAGACAACACGGCGCACGAGCCGACGCCGCGCTGGAGTGTGGCTCCGGCATCCGCGGGACAGGGCGGCCTCGCCGCCTGGGCGGCGCTGGTGCAGCGCGCGCCCGAGCGGGAGACCGAGGCCTGGCCGCTCGGCCGCGCCATCGCGCAGATCGGCGGGGCCTTCGTGCTGGCCGAGAACGCACACGGCCTCGTCGTCGTCGACATGCACGCCGCCCACGAGCGCATCGTCTATGAACGCCTCAAACGCGCTGCCGGCGACCGGGCGTCGCTGCCGGCGCAGCCGCTGCTCGTGCCGCACGTATTTGCCGCCACGGCCGAAGAAGTCGCCACCGCCGAGGCGGAGGCAGCGACGTTGCATGCGCTGGGGCTGGACGTCAGCGCCCTCGGACCCGCGACGCTCGCGGTGCGAAGCCGGCCTGCCGCGCTGCCCGACGCCGACCTTTCGGAGCTGACTCGCTCGGTGCTGGCCGACCTGCAACAGGTCGGCGCGAGCCGCGTCGTGCAGCGCGCGCGCGACGAGATCCTGGCCACGATGGCCTGCCACGGCGCGGTACGCGCCAACCGCCGCCTGACGATCGACGAGATGAACGCGCTGCTGCGCGACATGGAAGCGACCGAGCGTGCGGACACCTGCAACCACGGCCGCCCGACCTGGCGCCAGGTGACGCTGAAGGAACTCGACGCGCTCTTCCTGCGCGGCCGTTGAGGCGTCGCGCGGCGAGCGTTCAGGGCCGGCGCCGCCAGGCCCGGCCGACTTCGGCGCCGAGGTCGATCACCGCGAGCGCGTAATAGCTCGACCAGTTGTAGCGTGTGACGGCATAGAAGTTCTGCGTCCCCGCCACGTAGCTCGGCGCAGCGTCGCCGTTCTGCAGTTCGACCAACGCGAGCGGGCCGACATGCGTCTGGGCTTCGGGCGCCAGCTCGGCGCCACGCTGGCCGAATTCGGCGGCGCTGAAGCTGGGCAGGATGTCGGGTGCCAGCAGGAATGCACGGTCGGCCGCGTCCACCGGCACCTGCACCGGATAGTGCGTCGGCATGCCACGCTGCCAGCCGAACTCCGCCAGGTAATGCGCCACGCTGCCGATGACGTCGGCGCTGCTGGCCTGCAGGTCGACACGTCCGTCGGCGTCGAAGTCGATCGCGTACTTGTTGATGCTGCCGGGCATGAACTGCGGCAGGCCGATCGCGCCCGCGAAGGAGCCACGCAGGCTGCGCGCCTCGACGCCTTGCCGCTGTGCCAGCACGAGCAACTCCTCGAGCTCGCTGCGGAAGAAGGCGCTGCGGTCGCGTCGGCCGGTGGGGAAGTCGAAGCTCAGCGTGGTGAGGGCGTCGACGACACGGAAGTCGCCCATCACGCGGCCGTAAAAGGTCTCGACGCCGACGATGCCTACGACGATCTCGGCCGGGACGCCGAAACGTTCTTCGGCCTGCGCGAGCCAGGCCTCGTTCTGCTGCCAGAAACGCAGCCCGGCCGCGATGCGCTGCGGCTCGACAAAACGGGCGCGGTAGGCGGCCCAGTTCTTCGCCGTGCCGGCCGGCGGCGGCATCACCAGGCGCTGCACCAGCGGCAGCTTGCGCGCGTCGGCGAGCTGCTGTTCGACCCAGGCGCGGTCGATGCCGCGCCGCGCCGCGACCTCGGCCGCAAACGCCAGCATGTCTTCGCGCCCCGTGTAGGCTGGCGTCTCGCTGGCGCTGGCGCGCGGCGCGGACTTCTGCGCCCGCTGCGCATGAACGCCGCCGCTGCACACCGAGAGTGCTAGCAAGGCGCCGACGACGGGTGAGAGGTGCTTCATGCGGCGGCCCCGGGTGGCGGCGGCAACGACCGGGCATCTGGCGCCGCCGCGGCGCGCTGGGCCGCGGCCTGGAAAGCGGGCCACCAGCCACGGTCGACACGCGGGTGGCCGCCGGTGCCGTAGCGTGCACGCTCCAGGGAGTCGAGCGCATCGGCGAGCGCTTCGCCGTCGGCGCCCAGGGCACTGCGGACCCGGCGCGCCCGAGTGCCCGGTCCGTCGTGCGCTTGCACCGCGACACCCAGGGCCCGCAACCGGTCCTGCACCTGCCGTTGCAGGCGTTGCCAAGGGTCCTGGCGGTGGCGGTCCCACAAGGCCCAGGCGGCACCGGCGAGGCTGGCACCGCACACCAGCATGATCAGCAGGTAAGCCAGGTCGAGCCAGTTCGGCGAGTCGAAGCCCAGGCCTTGCAGCAGCTTGAACTGCTGGCCGCGCGAGTAGCTCAGCACACGCTGGTTCCAGCTGTTGTCGATCGATTCCCAGGCACTGCGCAGGCGGGCCAGCAACTGCGGGCTCATGCTGCCGATCGCCTGGGCGACGAAGCCGGGCGGCGGGCGCAGGCTCAGGCTGCGCTGGATGCGGTCCGGCGCGACCGCGGCCGTCGGGTCGGCGCGCAGCCAGCCTTCTCCCGGCTGCCAGTACTCGGCCCAGGCGTGGGCATTGCTCTGGCGCACCGCGTAGTAGCCGTCGACAGGGACCGGGTCGGTGCCCTGGTAGCCGGTGACGATGCGGGCCGGCACGTCGAGCGCGCGCATGACGACGACGAAGGACGCGGCGAAGTGCTCGCAGAAGCCGAGCTTGCGGTCGAACCAGAACTCGTCGACCGCGTCGCGACCGTAGGGCCCGGGGGCGAGCGTGTACGAGAACTCGCCGCCGCGGATGTGCGCCAGCACCGCGTTGGCGAGCGTGCGTGCGTCGGCGTCGGCGTGGCGCGGCTGGCGTTTCAGCTCACTGGCCCAGGCCAGCGTGCGCGGGTTGTAGCCCGAGGGCAATGACACGAGGTCGCGCAGTCCGACCGCGGGCACCCGCGGGCCGTGGCGGAACGAGGGCCAGGCCTGGGCCTCGAAACGCACGCGTTCGGTGATCGGCTGCGCCGTCTGCCACTGCAGATCCGGCCGCTGCACGACTTCAATGCCCGGGATCGACGGCGCCGAGTTGGCGCGGTCGGGTGTCAATTCGAGCAGCGGCAGCAGCGCGATCCGGCTCGGCTCGAGCGTGACCTCGTAACGCACCGGTGTGCCGTTCACCCGGACCTCGGTCGCGCCGGCCGCCGACGCGAAGCGCGGCGCGGGCCGGCTCCATTCGCGGCCGTCGAAGGCCGACAGCACCGGCCCGCGAAAGTACAGCGTCTCGGGTGGCGGCGGGCGGCCGAAGAAGCGGATCCGCATCGCGATCGAATCGTCGTTGGCGATCTCGGCCACCCCGCCCATGCGCAGCGTGCCCGACAGCCCGGTGCGTCCGACGGCGTCCTGCGGCAGGCCCCAGAGGGGCCCGATGCGCGGAAACAGCACGAACAGCGCCGCCATCAGCGGCAGCCCGTACAGCGCCGCCTTTGCCGCCACGACCGCGGCGCGGCGTAGCGGGGGGCGCCCGACCGGCATGTGCGCCAGCACCAGCGCCGTGAGCAGCCCCCACACCGAGAGCATCGTGGCCAGCGCCATGGCCAGCGACTGCGAATACAGGAAGTGGGTCCAGACGAGGAAGAAACCGAGGAAGAAGACGACCAGCGCATCGCGCCGGGCGCGCAACTCGAGCGTCTTGAGCGACATCAGCACGACCAGCATCATGACCCCGGCCTCCTTGCCGAGCAGCGTTCGTTCGCCCGACCAGGTGAGTGCAGCCGCGAGCACGAGCAAGAGCGCGACGATCCAGCGGCTCGGCAGCGGCGCGTTGGCGAGCGCCAGACGCATCCGCCAGAGCAGGATCACGAGCACCATCGCGCTGCACCACAGCGGCAGGCGCAGCAGGTGCGGCAACACGGTCCAGCCGATGACACCGAGCTGGAACAGCGTGTCGCGCGCGTCGCGTGGCAGGTTGCGCCAGCCGGGCCAGTGCGGAAGGAAGACTGTCCCTCGCTCGCGCAGCACCGCGAACGGTCCCCCGGCGGTCGACGCATTCATGCCCACAGCGCGAGTGTCTCGAGCAGTTGGCGCCGGTGCGTCTCGCCCTGGCCGGGCGCAAATTCGGCGCCCGGGAGCTGCAGACCATAAGCACTGCCGCTGCGGTCGGCCACCAGGACCCAGGCCGCCAGCCGCGCGAGGCGGTCCTCGACCGCACCCGAGGGCGTTCGTGCCGAATCCCAGTCGAGCCAGAGCTCGGGGCTGACGGTGGTGCTGGTGTCGCGGCTGACGAGCTCACCGGTGCGTGCGACCTTCTTCCACAGCACCTGGCGCAGCGAGTCGCCGCGGCGCCAGGCACGCACTCCTTCGAGTTCGCTGCCTTCGTGGCGGCGCACCGCGGCCGCCTCACCGTGGGCGTGGCGGCTCGGTGCCAGCGGCGCCGGGGGCGTCTCGGGGCGCGGGTAGGCGAGCACCCGGGCCGCGGGTCGCCAGACCGTCCAGGCGCGGAAGAGCCCGATCGGGAACCGGGTCTCGGCGCGCACCGTGGGCAGGCCGTGCCAGCCGCGCGCGGCGGGCACCATCGCGAGTCGGGCCGTCTGCTGGCCCAGCGCAGGCACGTCGATCCAGGCGTGGCTGCGGCCGAAACGGGCGCCATCGCTGAAGGCCAGGCCGATGCCGTGGCGTTCGGCGCCGGGGTTGGTGATCACGACCTCGAGCAGCGCGGCTTCGCCCGCATGCACCGGCGTGACCGGGCGCATGCGCAGCGTCAGGCCGCGCAATGTGGCGTGGGTCATGTGCATCGATGCAAGCGCGCAGCCGGCGAGCAGGAAGGTCAGCAGGTAACCCAGGTTGAGCTGGTAGTTGATCGATCCGAGCAGCAACAACACGATCATGCCGGCAAAAGCCCAGCCCCCGGGTGTCGGCACGATGTAGATGTTGCGCTGGTTCAGCGTCCAGCTGTCGGTGAGCGGCAGGCGGTTCTCGAACCAGCTCCGCACGCGCCGGCCCAGCGACCACCGGGCGCGTGCGGGCAGCGGCAACGCGGCGGAAGTCATCGGGCAGGCGCCGTGCTGCGCACTGCGGTGCGATCCCCTTCGGGCGGCCGTGCGGGGCTCACATCGGCACCGCGTCAGGGAATCGGCGTCGCCTCGACCATCGCACGCACCTGCTCGACCGGGCCGCGGCCGGCGCCGGGGACGGGCACGAGGCGGTGTGCGATCGCCTGCGGCAGCACGGCCTGGATGTCGTCCGGCGCCACATAGTCGCGCTGCGCCATCAGGGCGCGCGCCTTGGCGGCGCGCAGCACCGCGATCCCGGCGCGCGGGCTCAGGCCCTCGGCGAACCACTGGCCGCCGCGGGTGGCCGCGATCAGCGCCTGCAGGTAGTCGAGCAGGGCGTCGGACGCATGCACCTGCAACACCGCCTGCTGCGCCGCGATGACGTCGGCCGGGCTCATCACCGGCGCCAGCTGTTCGATCGCCTGGCGGCGGTCGGCACCCGCCAGCAGCGCGCGCTCTGACAGCCGGTCGGGGTAGCCGAGCGTGATGCAAAGCAGGAAGCGGTCGAGCTGGCTCTCGGGCAGCGGGTAGGTGCCGAGCTGGTCGGTCGGGTTCTGGGTCGCGATCACGAAGTAGGGTGCCGGCAGCGCGCGGGTCTGGTTCTCGACCGAGACCTGATGTTCTTCCATCGCTTCGAGCAAGGCGCTCTGCGTCTTCGGACCGGCGCGGTTGATCTCGTCGGCGAGCAGCACCTGTGTGAAAACCGGGCCGGGGTGGAAGACAAAGGCCTCCTTGCTGCGTTCGAAGACGCTGACGCCGACCAGGTCGCTCGGCATCAGGTCGGCAGTGAACTGGACGCGCGAGAACTTCAAGCCCAGCGACACCGCCAGCGCATGTGCCAGTGTCGTCTTGCCGACACCCGGCATGTCTTCGATCAGCAAGTGGCCTCCGGCCATCAGGCAGGCGACGCTGTCTTCGATCTGGGGGCGTTTGCCGACGATAATCGTGGCGATCTGATCCACCAGCCTGGAGAGCTGGCGCGCGATGCTCAAGTCCATCCGCGGCACCTTATCCCAAAAGCCGATCGCCTCTCATGAGCACAGCCTTCTACAGCCCGGCGCAGTGCCGTTTGCACGAAATGGGCCAAGGCCACCCGGAGTGCCCGCAGCGCCTCGATGCGATCCAGGATCACCTGCTCGCCACCGGGCTCGACGGCGTGCTCGATTACCGCGACGCGCCTGCCGCCACACCCGAGCAGCTGGCGCGTGCCCACAGTTCGGGCTATGTGGCCGAGGTCCGTGACCTGATGGCGCAGGCCGAGCTGGAGGCCGACGGCGGGCTGCATGCGGTCGACCCCGACACCAGCATCGGCGTCGGCACGCACGCCGCGGCCCTGTTCGCCGCGGGCGCGGCGGTCGCCGCGACCGATGCCGTGATCGACGGGCTCGCCGCCAACGCCTTCTGTGCCGTGCGCCCGCCCGGCCACCATGCGACACGCACCGAGAGCATGGGATTCTGTTTCTTCAACAACGTCGCCGTCGCGGCGCGCCATGCGCTCGACGTGCGCGGCCTGCAGCGGGTGGCGATCATCGACTTCGACGTGCACCACGGCAACGGCACCGAAGACATCATCGCCGGCGATGAGCGCGTGCTGATGTGCAGCATCTTCCAGCACCCGCTGTACCCCTACAGCGGCGACGTGCCGAAGGGCGACAACATGGTCAACGTGCCGGTGCCGCCCTACACCCGTGGGCCGGCGATCCGCACCGCGATCGACGCCCAGTGGATGCCTGCGCTCGAGGCCTTCCGGCCCCAGATGATCTTCGTCTCTGCCGGCTTCGACGCCCACCGTGAAGACGATCTCGGCCAGCTCGGCCTCGTCGAGGCCGACTACGAGTGGATCACGCGGCGCCTCGTCGCCCTGGCTGCGCGCCACGCGGGGGGCCGCATCGTTTCCTGCCTCGAGGGCGGCTACAACCTGAGTGCGCTGGCACGCAGCGTCGCGGCGCACCTTCGGGTGCTCGCGGGCGTGGCGGCTTGAACGTGGGGGTGGTGCCGGCCGCGGATGCGCCGGCCTGGGCGGCGTTGCACGCGCTGCTGTCGCTCGAGGCGCTGGTGGAACTGGCGGTTCTGGCCGGCTGCCTGCTGCTGGCCTGGGCAGTCGTGCGCGCGGCGCGGCCCGCCGCGACCCCGAGCGACAGCATCTGGTTCGGCCACCGCAACATCGACGGCGTGCTGTTCCCCGCCCTGGCGCTGCTGGCGGCGCTGCTCGCGCGCTGGGCGCTGAAGGCCTGGTTGCCGATCGCGCTGTTCCATTTGGCGGTGCCGATCCTGTTCAGCCTGCTCGTGATCCGGATCGCGGTCAGGGTGCTGCGCGCGGCGTTCCCCAGCTCGAAATCGGTGCGTGTCCTCGAGCGCACACTGAGCTGGTTCGTCTGGATCGGCATGGTGCTGTGGGTCACGGGCCTGCTGCCGCTGCTGCTGTCGGAGATGGAGGCCATCACCTGGAGCATGGGCGGCGCCAGCGTGTCGCTGCGCAGCCTCGTCGAAGGGGTGTTGAACGCGGGCGCCGTGCTGCTGGGGGCGCTCTGGCTGTCGTCGACGATCGAGTCCAGGCTGCTCGCGGGCGCCGACAAGTACGGCCGCGACTCGATCAGCGTGCGCAAGATCATGGCCAACGGCGTGCGCGCGCTGCTGCTGGTGGTGGGCCTGATGATGGCGATGTCGGCGGCGGGCATCCCGCTCGGCGCCCTGAGCGTGCTCGGTGGCGCGGTCGGCGTCGGCATCGGCCTGGGCATGCAGAAGCTGGCCGCCAACTACGTGAGCGGATTCGTGATCCTCGCCGAGCGCTCGCTGCGCATCGGCGACCTCGTCAAGGTCGACAACTTCGAGGGTCGCATCACCGACATCCACACCCGCTACACCGTGATCAGGGCGCCGGGTGGCCGCGAGGCGATCGTGCCGAACGAGATGATGCTGACCCAGCGGGTGGAGAACGCCTCGTTTGGCGACTCCAGCTTGTCCCTCAACACGGTCGTACAGGTGGCTTACGGGAGCGACCTGGAAACCGTGCTGCCGCGCCTGGTTCAAGCCGTCGCGAAGGTGCCGCGAGTGATGCCGGCACCGGCACCGGCAGTGCTGCTCAACAACTTTGCCGCCGACGGTCTGGACTTGTTCGTGAGTTTCTGGATCAGCGACCCCGAAAACGGCCAGGGCAACGTGCGCAGCGACGTGAACCTGACGATCCTGCGCACGCTGAAGGAACTCGGCATCGAGATCCCGTTCCCGCAGCGGGTCATGCACACGATCCCGGCGCCAAACGCCGAGGCTCACTTCGACGGCAGTGCTGCCAGGTAGACGTGCAGTGCCTGCGCGTCGGTGTCGCTCATCTGCGAGATCGATTCGAAGGGCATCACGGCAATCGCCGAACCGTCGGGGCGCTTGCCGGTCTTGATCATGCGCGCGAAGGTGGCGACGTCGGGATATCGCACCATGGCAGAGCCTTCGCCTGGCGCGAGCCGGGCGGCGGGCGGCCAATTTGGCGGCGCGCCCGCGATCTTTCCGCCCTGGAAGGCGGCGCCATGGCAACCGGTGCACATCTGGGCCACGTAACGCCCGTGCGGCGCCGAGACCGCCTCGGCCACCGGCTGCGACGGCGCCAGCGAGTGGTCGATCTTCTCGAACGCATCGGGGATGGCACCGAAGCCGTAAAGCACGCGCGCCGGAAGCGGCAGTTCGATCGTGCCTGTGGGGTTGCCGCCGAGCGGTGCGAGCTGGCGGGCGTACGCCACGACCGCGGCGAGGTCGTCGTCGGTCAGGCGGTTGTAGTCCTCGCTCGGCATCAGGCGGAGCACGCGGCCGTCGGCACCCACGCCGTGGCGCACGCTGCGCACCCAGCCTTCGGGCTTGTACGCGGCCAACACGGGGTTGCCGGCGGTGATGTTGGGTCCGGCGAGCTTGGTGCCCTTGCCATCGTCGACGAGGGTCCGGCCACCGCCGTTCACCGCATGGCACTCGGTGCACCCGCGGGAGTTGAAGAGGTAACGCCCGCGTTCGACGGCGGCGGCGTCGGTGCGGTAGGGCACCGACGTCACCTTGAGGTCGATCTTGCGCTGCGTGCGCCGCTCGCCGAGATGTTCTCCCAGCAACACGGCAGCGACGGCCACCAGCGCCAATGCGCCGAGCCCGAGTGCGCCGCGACGGATCCAGGGCTTCATGACGGCCCCTCCTGCAACTCCGTCACACCACTGCGACCGGGATCTTCCCGATCTTCGCCTGCCACGCCGCCGGCCCGGTGTTGTGAACGCTGGTGCCCTGGGCGTCGACAGCCACCGTGACCGGCATGTCGGCGACGTCGAACTCGTAGATCGCCTCCATGCCGAGGTCGGCGAAGCCCACCACCTGCGCGCCGCGGATCGCCTTGGCCACCAGGTAAGCGGCGCCGCCGACCGCCATCAGGTAGGCGCTCTTGTGCTTGCGGATGGCTTCGATCGCGACCGGCCCGCGCTCGGCCTTGCCGATCATCGCGATCAGCCCGGCTTGCGCCAACATCATCTCGGTGAACTTGTCCATCCGGGTCGCCGTGGTCGGCCCGGCCGG
>DATDER010000123.1:0-4134 GCA_036523095.1 Rubrivivax sp. | reverse complement strand
GTGCGCTCCCAGTCCTGCGACAAGAACGACCCCGACGGCTTCTTCGTGCGTTTCGCGCCGACCTCGGGCGGCATCTTCCTCGACTGCAGCGTGCACGACATCGATGTGGCGCGCTGGATGCTCGGCAACCCGAAAGCCCTGCGTGTGTTCGCCAGCGGCACGATCGCGCTGCACCCGGGCCTGGCCGATTGCGGCGACGTGGACAACGGGCTGGCGATCGTCGAGTTCGAGGGCGGTGCGCGGGCCCAGTTCTATGCCAGCCGTACGCTGGCCCACGGCTTCGACGCCCACTCCGAAGTCATCGGCACGGCGGGCAGCGTCAGCGTCGGTGTCGGCGCCCACCGCGACCGCGTACAGAGCCGCGACGCCGGCGGTGTGCACCACCGCGTACTGGTCGACTACGTCGAACGCTTCACCGACGCCTTCCAGCGCGAAGTGTCGGCCTTCGTCGCCGCCTGCCAGGGCGAGACACCGTCGCCCCTGACCCTGGCCGACGCGACGGAGGCGACGCGCATCGGCGTGGCAATCACCAGATCGCTGAAGAGCGGCCAGGTCGAAGCGGTGGTCTGAGTCACAGGAGAGCCCCGACCATGCTCGAACTTCGCCCGACCTGCGAACACTGCAACAAGGCCTTGCCGCCCGCGTCCACCGAAGCCCGCATCTGCAGCTTCGAGTGCACCTTCTGTGCCTCCTGTGCCGAAGACGTGCTCGGCAACGTCTGCCCCAATTGCGGTGGCGGTTTCGTGCCGCGGCCGGTGCGGCCGGCGACGAACTGGAAGGGCAACAACTGGCTCGGCAAGTACCCGGCCAGCAGCACGGTCAAGCACCGGCCGGCCGACCTGGCAGCGCACGCCGGCCTGCGGGCCGCCATCGGGACCTTGCCGCCCGACCAGCGCTGACCCAAGAGGGGGGCCGACACAATGAGCCTGCATCTGCTCGACGATGTCATCTGGCACAGCCTGACCGGGCCCCAGGCCGCGGTGTCGACCGGCACCGACCGCGTGCGCCGATATGCCCCCGGCTTCTCGCCGATCATCGGCTTCGCCGATCTCGAGCGCCCGGACTTCGCGGCGCTCGAGCCCTACTGCGCTGCCGGAGAGCACTTCTACTGCGCCGGCTGGTCCGGCGTGGCGCCGGCCGGCTGGCAGGTCGATGCCGAAGCCCGGTTGTTGAAGATGGTCTGGCAGGGCGCGTTCCCGGCGGCTGACGACGACTTCGCGGCCGTGCGCCTGGGTCCGGAGCACGTGCCGCAGATGCTCGAACTCGTGGCCCTGACCAAGCCCGGGCCCTTCGGCCCGCGGACCATCGAACTCGGCGCGTACTTCGGCTGCTTCGAGGGCCCCCGCCTGGTGGCGATGGCCGGCGAGCGCATGCATGCCGGCGCCCTTCGCGAAGTGAGCGGGGTCTGCACCCACCCCGAGTTCCAGGGGCGCGGGCTGGCCCGCCGGCTGATGCTCAAGCTGGTGCGGCGCGAGGTGCAGCAGGGTGAAATTCCGTTCCTGCATGTCATGAAGGCCAACGAGGGTGCGCACCGGATGTACCAGCGCATGGGCTTCGGCGTCCACCAGGAACAGCTGGTCCGCGTGCTGTCGCGCTCGGGTTGATCCCGATCATCGCGGCTCACGCACACCGCGGGCGCCGGGGTAGCATCGATCGACGCGTTCGCGTGACCGACGTGCAGGTGCAAAACCCCATGCAGATGAACCGACTCGAGTTTTGCCGCGACCTGGCCGCCGCCGCTGGCCGGCTGGCGCACGGCGCGTTCGGCTCGCCCTCGGTGTCGCTGAAGGGCCGGCACGACGAAGTGACGGCAATGGACCGCGAGGTCGAGCGCTACATCCGCGCAGCGATCGCCAAAGCCTGGCCAGATGACGCCGTGCTCGGCGAAGAGGACGGCGCCAGCGAGGGCATCGCTAACGCCGAGCGCATCTGGATCATCGACCCGATCGACGGCACCGCGAACTACGCGCGTTCGATCGCCCACTACTGCGTCTCGATCGGCTATGTCGAGGGCGGCGTGCCAACAGTCGGTGCCCTGCACGACCCGAGCCACGAGCGTCTGTATTACGCCGAACGCGGCGGCGGGGCCTGGATGACCGAAGGCGCGGCGAGCGCACGGCGGCTGACGGTGAGCCCGGTCGCGGCGCTCGAAGGCGCGACGGTCGAGTGCGGCTGGTCGCTGCGCCGGCCCCAGGCGACCTACCTGAAGATGGTCGACGACGTGCTCAGCGCCGGCTGCGCCTTCCGCCGTGCCGGCTCGGGCGCGCTCGGCCTGGCCGACGTTGCCGCCGGCCGCGTCGAGGGCTATTGCGAGTTGCACATCAACTCGTGGGACTGCGCCGCCGGCGTGCTGCTGGTGACCGAAGCCGGCGGTCGGGTCAACGATTTCTTTGCGGGCGACGGCCTGCTGGCTGGCAACCCCCTGCTGGCCACCAACCACGCGCTCGGCTCGCAGATTGCCGGCGTGGTCGGCATTCCTCTGCATCACCCCTGAAGGAGACGACGATGAAGCTGTTGAAGAAATGCCTTGCCGTGCTGGCCCTGTCGGCCAGCGCCCTGCCCGCCTTCGCACAGGGCGAACTGGTGCTGTACTGCACCGTGCAGGAAGAATGGTGCCGGCCGATGGTCGCGGCCTTCGAGAAGGCCACTGGCGTCAAGGTGCTGATGACGCGCAAGAGCTCGGGCGAGTTCTATGCCCAGCTCAAGGCCGAGGCCGCGAATCCGAAGGGCGACATCTGGTGGGGTGGCACCGGTGACCCGCACCTGCAGGCCGCCGAGGAAGGGCTGACGCTGGAATACAAGTCACCCAAGATGCCCGAGCTGCAGGACTGGGCCGTCAAGCAGTGGGAGGCCTCGAAGGGACGCACCGTCGGGGTCTACGCCGGCGCGCTCGGCTACAGCTTCAACGTGCCGGAACTCACCAAGCGCAAGCTGGCCGAGCCGAAGTGCTGGTCCGACCTCGCCAAGCCCGAATTCAAGGACGACGTGCAGGTGGCGAACCCGAATTCTTCGGGCACCTCGTACACCATGCTCGCGACCCTCGTGCAGATCATGGGCGAGCAGAAGGCCTTCGACTACATGAAGGCCCTGCACAAGAACATCAACCAGTACACCAAGAGCGGCGCCGGCCCGGCGCGCGCCGCGGCCACCGGCGAAAGCCTGATCGGCATCACCTTCCAGCACGACGCGGTGACGCAGGCCGTCGGCGGCGCGCCAGTGAAGATCGTCTCGCCCTGCGAGGGCACCGGCTACGAGATCGGCAGCATGAGCATCGTCAAGGGCGCCAAGAACCTCGAGAACGCGAAGAAGTGGTACGACTGGGCGCTCGGTGTCGAGGCGCAGTCGGTCGGTGCAGCGAACAAGGTGAGCTACCAGGTGCCGTCGAACAAGGCCGCCTCCGTGCCACCGCAGGCGCCGAAGCTCTCGGAGATGAAGCTGATCAACTACGACTTCGTCAAGTACGGCTCCTCAGCCGAACGCAAGCGCCTGCTGACCAAGTGGGACGAGGAAGTCTCGAAGCTGCCGAAGTGAAGGGCCGCGCGGCGCGATGACGACACTGGCCCTGCCCGCTGCCGGCATCGTGCCGCGCCGAGACCGCTGGCTGGTCGGGCTGGCGGTCGTCGCGTTGCTCGCTGGACTGACCCTGCCCTGGTTCCTGGGGCGCAGTGGGTCGGCGTTGATGCTGGCGCTGGGCGGCGCCGCAACGGCGCACGCGCCGGTCCTGGTTGCCGGCGGGCTCGGGCTCTGGTTCGCCTGGCGCGCGAATTTTGGCGCGCTGGCCTTGATCGCCGGTTTTGCGCTGGCATGGGGTCTGGGGGCCGGATTCGTGGCCGGCGCGGCCGGCGGGTCTCTCGGCCTCGGCGCCAGTGTCAGCCTCGCGGCCTTCGGTTTGCTGTTCGCCCGTGCCGTCGCCCGCTGCGGGCGTTTCGGCGGCGACACCACGGTGGCCACGATCGTGATCGTGATCGCCGGCCTGCTGCTGTTGTTCATCTTCTATCCGGTCGGTCTGGCCCTGTTGGCCGCCCTGCGCGACAGCAGCGGCGCCTTCGCGCCCGGCCTGGCGATCACCCGCCTGACTGCGCCCGACATCTGGAGCCTGGCCTGTTTTGGCGGCGGCACCAACTGCGGCGTGGC